>JAVWBZ010000008.1:0-16049 GCA_036649255.1 Bacteroidales bacterium | reverse complement strand
AAACACCCCCAAACCCACGAATAATACAAGTTGAATGGCTGTTTTCAGAAAATTTGATTTTTTTGAAGTTTTTTCTTTTTCCATATTCGTAAAAAATAGCCTGCAAAAATAGCATTTTTTTATTAGTTCTCCTATTAATTGATTAAACAACAAACTATCAAGATTTCAGTATCATGAATTTATTCCATCGATTTGCTGTAGTAATTAAGATCCACTCGTTCTTCCCAACCTTGCGATTTCCAAAAAGCATTTCCTATGTCATTATTTTTAAGTACAAGTAGCCCGTTCTTACAAATTCCTTCCTTTTCTATAGCTTTGTATACTTCCCGAAGCATTGCTTTACCGATACCCTGTCCTCGAAAATCTTTTCTAACCGTAGTATGATAAATATAGGCCCTACGCCCGTCCATTCCACACATTATCGCGCCAATTACTTCATTGTTTTCAATGGCAACAAAATTGGAAGTAGGATTCTTCGCAATAAATTTAGCCATTCCTTCTTTTGAGTCGTCATAACCTCGTAAGGCTATTCCTTCCGTTTCACTCCAAAGTTGATATATCAACTCATAATCGTCGGAGGTCATCAATCTGATCGTCATTTTACATCTTTTTATAATGATAGAAAATGCAAAAATAACATTTTCATAGAAAATTCCAAAAAAATTGTATTTTTGTCATTCGTAAAATGAACAAAGTAAAACAAACATAGTTAATATCATTAAAATTTTAAAATGAAAAAGAACAATTTAATCACCATTGCCATCATCGTCGGAATCGTTCTCATCTGTATATTCTGGACAATGGGTGCTTACAACAAAATGGTAAAAGCCGATGAAGAATCCACACAAGCATGGGCACAAGTAGAAAATGTATATCAACGTCGGGCCGATTTGATTCCCAACTTGGTAAACACCGTCAAAGGGGCTGCCAATTTTGAAAAAGGGACATTGGAATCTGTTATAGAAGCACGCGCCAACGCCACTTCAGTTAAAATTGACCCCACCAATTTAAACGAAAATAACATTGCTGCTTTTCAAAAAGCACAAGACAACTTAAGCAATGCTCTAAGCAAATTAATGGTAGTAGTAGAACGTTATCCTGAGCTGAAAGCCAATCAAAACTTTCTGGAATTACAAGCTCAATTGGAAGGAACAGAAAATCGTATTACCGTTGAACGTAAAAAGTTTAATGAAATTATTCAAAAATATAATACTCTAATCCGAAAGTTCCCCAACAATATTTTTGCGGGCATGTTCGGATTCGATAAGAAAGGTTATTTCCAAGCTGTAGAAGGTGCGGATAAAGCTCCAACTGTAGAATTTGATTTTAAATAATGAAAAAATTGAGTTGTTTTTTATTGATACTATCCCTGCTTTTTGCGGGGATGGTTTTTTCACAAGTCCCTCCACAACCCAATCCTCCTCGTTTGGTAAATGATTTGGCAGGTATTTTTACCCCACAACAAACAGCTACTCTTGAAAAAACACTGGTTGCCTTCAATGATTCTACGTCCAATGTGATTTGTGTTGTAACCGTAAATGATTTAGGCGGTTATACAGCAGCCGATTTTGCCTACGAAATAGGAGACAAATGGGGTGTCAAAGACAAAAAATACAACAATGGGATCGTGATTCTGATAAAACCAAGAAATGAAACCGGTGGGGAAATTTATATTGCCGTAGGATACGATTTAGAAGCGGTTCTTCCCGATGCTACCGTAAAAAAAATAATAGAAAACGAATTTATTCCTTCCTTTCGTCAAGGAGACTATTACGGAGGTTTAGTCAAAGGATTGAAAGTAATTTTACCGGTAGCAGCTGGTGAAATTACCTATCAAAGAGAAAAAGAGCCTAATTTCATTTTACTGATCATAGGGGTTTTATTTATGGCCTTTATTGTATTCCTTATCTTTTTAGCAGCCAAACACGGCGATAAGAACAATCCTGGCAGTCATGGAGATTCCTCCGGTGATTTTTGGAAAGGGGCTTTCTGGGGAAGTTTACTTGGAGGAAGTGCAGGAGGGAGAAGTTCAGGCGGCGACTTTGGAGGAAGTGGTGGTTTTGGCGGTTTCGGAGGAGGAGGAGGCTTCGGCGGGGGAGGTGCAGGAGGAAGGTTCTAAAATAAAAAGCGTCCGTTGATTCTAAAACTTCGTCCCTGCATAGGAAAATTACGTACCACCTCATATTGCGTATCAGCCAAATTTAACATTTCCAAACGAAGACCTAATATCACTTTTTTAAATTTGAAATCGCGTCCAATAGAAATGCTTTGATCTGTATAGCCTTTTAATTGATTTTGCAAGGTATTTTGTCCCAACGTATATCGTTTTCCAGAAAGTAAAATAGAATAACTAACCGTAAACCAATCGGTAACCACAGAAACGGATGCCGATCCTGAATGTTTCGGCGTATAGGGAATCTGATGACGGTAAGTTTTACTTTGTTCATCTGTCATGTCCCAAGCGCGTTGAAACGAATAACTCCCCGAAATCAACAATCCGCATTGTTTGATGATTTGATAAGAAAAATTACAAGTCACATCAACACCTAAAATTTCTACTTCTCCATAATTGAGCATAGACCAAACAAACAGATTTTTACTTGGAATAGCCACAATTTTATCTTTTACAAAATTGTAATAGAAATCGGCAGTGCCTAAAAAAGAAATTTTGCGTTGTAGCCAATGATGATCAAAAGTAATTCCTGCATCCAGCTGATTGGTTCTTTCAGGATTCAACTTTACATTTCCTATATCTCTGTAATATAAATCATTAAATGTTGGCATTCGGAAAATATTCTTATAAAAAAATCGAATTCTAAAGGGTGATTTATAAAACGGTTTGATTGAAAAACCAATAGAAGGCGAAAGATGATTTTCATCTTTTCCCGCTTTCCCTATTTTTACCCGATTCAAAATAAGAGAATAAAGCAAACTGGCGTTGGCGTCGAAATAGGTGGAATTAAAAATAGTAGCCAAAACAGTTAGGCAGCTGAAACGAGAAGGTTCCGAAAAAGAGAGAAGATTCGCATCCATATCATTGTAAAACAAATCATTGGCTAAAGAAATAGACCATTTTTTAAAAGGAGTGTACAAAACCGCATTGGAGATATAATATTCTCGTTGAAGATATCTGTTATCCAAAAATCTCTCCTTATTCAAATAATCGGGATCTATATATTTGGTAAAATCATAATTAAACTTGGCATTGACTTGATAGGCTATTTTGCGAGTAAAATAGTGTTTGTAATGTATTTGTGCAAATAGATTCTGGTTACTTAACCGTTGGGAAGATTCCAAGTTGTACAAAATAGTGGCTCCGGGTAATCCCCGATCGGAGAAATAGCAGAAAAATTTGGCCGTAAGTTTGGCTTTTTTACCAAATTTCGCCAAGAAATTAACTTCTGCACTCAAGCTTTGAATATCGGAGTTTTGCCGAATTTCACGAGATGTACTGTCTTGATCTCCTCCATAAAAAAGCGTATACGGATAATTCCCTTTTGACCGTAAATATTCCATATTTAAACTCCAAGCCAAAAAAGCATCCTCTTCTTTTTTCTTCTTTTTAATTCTGTTTTCGATTAACAAATAAGGATTGACCAATCCGAACGATCCACTGATAAAGTCAAATTTAATATTAATTGGTTTCGAATCTTTAAAAACCGGTTCGTTGGTCACCACATTAATCAAGCTGGCCGAAGCAAATAATTTTGCAGGGATAAAGATATCACTTCCTTGTCCGTTAGACAGAGAAATAGATTGAACATTTTCAAGAGAAAATTTGCCTAAATCTATTTGTCCCGACTGGCAGTCGGAAACAATAATTCCATCGTAAGCCACCCCGGTATGTTGTGCTCCCATACCTCGCACCGACACAGTTTTAAGGCCGCCCACTCCACCATAATCCTTGATCACCAAACCCGATAAAAATTTAAGAGCATCCGACAGTTGAATAGCCGGCAATTCGTTTAACTGTGTTCTGCTTAGAGTTTGAACGGGTATTGGAGAAACCACTGACTGATTTTCCTTCCCCACAATTTCTACCGGTTGCAGTTTTTGATGAGCCAAACTATCTTGCTGTGCATAAACAAATAAACCGGAATACAGGAAAAAACATCCTGTCAAAAATTTACTCAATTTCCCACTATTTCTTGCCATTCCAAACATTACCACTTCTTATTTTGCACGATAATAGAGTGTATTGGCTTTATTGGGAACCAATAAACTCTTAACAAGCGTTTCTATCTGATCGGTTGTAACGGCAAAATATCGATCTCTTTCATTTTCAAAATCTTCCACACAGCTGAAACATTCCGATACTCCGAGTAAGGAAGCTCTGTCTTCAATCTTGATTTCATTCCCCAAGAGGATTGATTCAACGCGGTTTTTGACTTTTTGTAACTCTTTTTCCAAATGAAGATCAAAATTAAAATTGAATAAATATTCACTTAAGATGCGATCTGCTTCTTCAATTGTTACGCCTTCAGCCGGCCGGCCTCCCACAATAAAAACTCCCGGATCAAGAGTTGCCGTAACGTAAGCCGAAATATCGGTAAAAATCTGATTTTCAGTCACAAGATTTTGATAAAGATAAGAGGATTGGCCACTGCCAAACAGATCAGAAATAAGATCATACGTATAAAAATCGGGTGATAATCTACCTCCCATTTTCCATCCTTTCATCAACATGTCAGAAGGCACTTCCCGATAGATTTCCATCAATCTAGCTTGGTTGTTTTCCTGTTCCATGGGAAAATTTTTAGTTACCGTCTTCCCGGCAGGAATATCCCCGAACCATTTTTCCACCAACGAAATCACCTCCTCTCTTTTAACATTTCCCGCCACTGTCAAAACAGCATTGTTAGGAACATAGTAGCGAGAAAAGAACTCTTTCATATCAGACATAGTCACTTTTTCTATATGAGAAATCTCTTTCCCTATCGGAAGCCATTTATAGGGATGTCTTTCATATACAAAATCGTTAAAACAGAGCCACATATCTCCGTAAGGGCGATTCAAAAAATTTTCCTTAAATTCTTCAATAACCACATTTTTCTGAATGGCAAGTTGATCTTCTAAAAAAGCCAACTCTAACATTCTATCGGATTCCAACCACAAAGCCGTTTCCAAATTATTGGCTGGCAAAGTAATGTAATAATGTGTGATATCCTGAGTGGTATAGGCATTGTTGATTGCTCCAATCTTTTGCAAATGAAGATCATAATCGGCAATATTTTTAGATCCACAAAACATGTAATGCTCAAAAAGATGCGCCATGCCGGTCTTATTAGGATTTTCATCACGTGAACCTATATTATATACCACATTACAAGAAACCAACGGAGTTGTATGATCTTCGTGAATAATGAGCCTAAGCCCATTTGACAAAATATGTCTTTTAAAATTAATGACCACTTCTATTTTTTTTGTGGCGGCAAAGATAGTGATTTTAAGAATCTCTTGTTTTTTGTTTTTACGCTATTATCAGGGTAAAAAAAAGGAGGCTGAAAAAATTAAGCCTCCTTTTTGGATTTTATAGCTAAATAAGCCATAATTTTATTTTTTTTGAGGACATTCTTGTTTTTTAGAACAAGTTCCTTGTTTTTCACCACTTTTGCAACAACCTTCTTTTTTAGCACCATCTTTGCAACAACCTTCTTTGCTTTTATACCAAGAGTCGATTTTATCAAAAAAAGCTTTTTGTTCATCTAAAGTAAGTTCACCCCATTTAGCCAAAGTAGCTTCTATTTCAGCATACTTGGTTTCCATATCAATTTTTGCAACTTCCATGTCAGCTTTTACTTTATCAAAATCCGTTTTTCTTTTCGCAATCAATTCGGTTTTCTTTTCGTTGGTTTGATTGTCCCAACTGTTCCATTCCGTTATAAAGACTTCTTGTTCTTCCGTCATTTCTTTGCCGCATTTGTGCTCTTGTGCATCTTGTGCAGCATCAGCTGGTTGATCTTGTGTTGCTTTATTTCCGCAAGATGCAAATATAAAGCAACTTACCGCTGCTAACATCATTAATTTTTTCATAGCTTTACTTGTTTTTGTTAATAATTAAATTGAATTAAAAATTTCTTTCATAACTGTATGAAGTGTGCAAAAATACATTTTTTTTTGAATCCACACCATATAATTAAAAATATGTAAGAATATTTACATGATTAATAAATTACAACCTCGAATTTCAGCAGAATCAAGTCTTCCAAGTATTTCAATTTTCCCATCCGGGCCTCTCCGGCCTAAATCTTCCGTTGCAATGAAAGAACAGGAATAAAGATTGGCAAAATCAATAACATTAATCACGCCCGACTTTGCATCAGTGGTTACCGACAAGGGATCTTTTTCATCCCGAAGTAAAAATTTCATCCATGGGGGTGTCACAAAAAGATTGTTTCCACTACTATAGGCTTGCGACAACAACTCACACATGCCATATTCGGAATGAATATGTGCTACTCCAAATCCCTCTTTTAAGTATTGGTGCAACTCCTCTTTTACCATCTCTTTTCTGCGACCTTTCATACCTCCTGTTTCAAACACAATCAATTCTGGAAAATGAAGTTGGTATGCTTCCACAAAATCTAACAAGGCAAAGGAGACTCCGAATAAAATAGTTTTAACATGAACGGATTTAAGTTCCTGTAGCTTAGCAAATAATGCTTGATGATCATAGAGGTAAAAACCGCTGTGACGGTGGCAGGAAAGATTCATTAGTTTTTCTACCATCAAAATAAGAGACGATCCTTCTCTTTCCAGATAATTAGGAAGCAATGCCAAAAAAGCATATTGGTCGGGATTTCCATAAAAAAAATCAAACCCTTTTATAAAACTGTCTTCGTATATTTTAAGTGTTTTAACATAATGTTTGGAGGAAATCATGCCAGTCGTTCCGCTACTTGAAAAAATAATTTCAGGTTTAAAAACAGTGGTCATAACTTGATGGGTTTTAAAAAAAGAAATTGGTAAAAAAGGAATCTCTTCCAATTTTTCCACTTTTTCCGCTTTTATTTTCAATCGATTGCAATATTCCCAATAAATCTTATTATGACAATATTGAAATCGGAACAACTTAATGGCTTGTCGAATAAATTCCTGTTCAGTATAAGAATGAAATATAGAAGAAGTTGTCATCTTTTTATCATTATCACTTTTTACAATCCATGAAGAACCCTGATTGAGCGGTTTCTCTTCCGATAGCATTACTTCAATTTATGTTTGTTTTTATAATCAACAAATTATATCTTTAAATTTGTGAAAATATTGCCCCTTTCCCAATCCGCAGAATACAAAGATTTACTGTTTTTTCACCACTATTTCTATCCTCTAATCGATAAAATTGGGCTGACAAAATTAATCTTAATAATGTTATCTTTCAAAATTTCTTCAAAAATTAAGCGTTTTTTCGATATTTCTATTTTGTAATTTTATGATTCTAAGGAACAAGAGAAAAATATTATTAGCTAGAATAAATATTATTAACTTATTAATTTTCATAATCTTATAAGAAATATTCTATACAAAAAGCAGGATTCTCTTACTATTTTATTTTTTATTGAATCAGAATCAAAATATCTTTATCTTTGCCACACCTTAACAGGAAAAGAATCTTTGAGTTGAATTTAAATGAAAAATAATATTGAAAATAAAAAAGTTAGGAATTAAAATCAGATAAGAAACCATTTTAATTGCTAATCATACATAATTAAGAGAAAGCGTTAGCTTGGTCTTTTTTTGCAAAATCTGGAAAATTTTAAAGATGGAAAGACAAAAGTTAATGTTCGCGTGCAAACGTGGACTTTACTTTGTTTACCATCTATGGGCTCCAGACCCTTGCAAATAAACGTTAGTAGGTTCACGTTTTTTATTTCAATGGGTTTTTTGAAAATCAAAAAAAGTGAACTTAAAAATCACAGTATTCCGTATAAATTAATTCTTATTCAAATAATTGAAACTTTCTCAAGTTGAGTTGGAACATAAAAATCATAATTTTGTGATCGACTTTTCGGCTGCAGTCGGCCATAGAAGCCTGCCCACGAACGATAGTGAGAAAATGGAAAAATTCCTTATTTTTTCATTCCTTTCTATGTAAAAATTTAAAAATCTACCTAATACTATTTTTATATTAAAAAAAAATGTATTTTTGCCGCCCAAAAAACTATAACAAAGTTATAAACCAAAAATTTAAAATTATGTTGAATCAGTACGAAACCGTTTTCATTATGACGCCCGTTTTATCTGAAGAACAGATGAAGGAAACGGTAAAAAAGTTTGAGAATATTCTCACCGAAAAAGGAGCTGAGATTATTCATCAAGAAAACTGGGGATTACGCAGACTTGAGTATCCCATCCAAAAAAAATCCTCCGGATTTTATCACCTTTTTGAATTCAAAGCAGCCGGTGATGTTGTAAAAGAATTGGAGCTTCAATATCGTCGTGACGAAAGAATCATGAGATATTTATCTGTTTCTTTAGACAAACACGCTATCGCTTATAGCGAAAAAAGACGTAACCTTAGAAAAGAAAAAGAAACCAAAGCTTAAGGAGGAAATTAATTATGGCACAACAAACAGACATTAAATATTTAACCCCCATTGCGGTTGATATTAAAAAGAAAAAATATTGTCGTTTCAAAAAAAGCGGCATTAAATACATTGATTACAAAGACGGTGAATTTTTGAAAAGATTCGTAAACGAACAAGGTAAAATTTTACCAAGACGTTTAACAGGAACCTCTTTGAAATATCAAAAGAAAGTTGCTCAGGCAGTGAAAAGAGCAAGACATCTTGCTTTACTTCCTTTTGTAACTGATAATTTAAAATCTAATCAATAAGGAGGAAAAATAATGGAAATTATATTAAAACAAGACGTTCAACATGTAGGTTATGCTGACGACCTAGTGAAAGTAAAAGACGGATATGCAAGAAATTATTTGATCCCCCAAGGTTTGGCTGTCTTAGCAACCGGATCAAATAAAAAGATGTTAGCTGAAACATTGAAGCAACGGGCATTCAAAGCAGAAAAAATCAGAAAAGAAGCAGAATTTTTAGCTGGAAAAATTGAAGGACTTACACTTAAAATTTTCACCAGAGCTTCTGAAAAAGGCACTATTTTTGGTTCTGTTAACTCCATTGCTGTTGCCAACGCCTTAAAAGAACAACATGACATTGAAATTGATCGTAAAAAAATCATAATTAAAGAAGACCATATCAAAGAATTGGGCAACTATATTGCTACCATCAATGTTCACAAAGATTTCAAAGTGACTGTTAATTTAGAAGTAGTAGCAGAATAAATTTGATTGACAAAGGGTTAATAAACATATTTTATGAAAGGGTTCTCTCTATTGAGAACCTTTTTCTTTTATTTGTGTGCGGCGGCCAACGTAACCACACTAACAGTTACTCCTGGCACTTCCAATAATTTTATTAAAGCCGCTTCCATCGTTGCTCCTGTTGTTAAAACATCATCACATACCAGCAAATGTTTCCCTTTAATTTTTTCTTTGTTCAATACTTGAAAAACCTCCTTTACATTTTCCCACCTGCTAAAACGATTTTTCCGAGTCTGAGTTTCTGTAAATTCTGTTCTTACTAATATGTCATTCAAATAGGGTTTGCTCATTCCTTTGCTCAGGCCCATGGCAATCCATTCACTTTGGTTATAACCGCGTTTTTTCAGTTTTTTCTTATGCAACGGAATCGGAATAATATAGTCTATGGACCGATATGAATCCACTTTCGTGAGTTTCCGTCCATAATAATCACCCAAGTATTCACCCACGCCTTTATTGCCTTTATATTTAAGATTATATAAAATATGTTGAACTTGATTCCCTTTTCGATAAAACAGTAACGATGCTACATTTTCCACTTTGACTCGCCCCATGAATATATATTGCAAAGGATTGTCCTTAACTTGATGAAAATAAGTTTCGGGTAAATGTAATAAACAGGGTAAACAAAAGTATAATTCATTTTGTTGTAGTACACCATGGCAGGATACACAGCATAAAGGATAAAAAAATGAAAAAATATTAGAGCACCATTGAGAGATATTTTTCATAGAGTGTAATTTATTAGTAAATTTGCAGTTTTTCTTAAAGTTCACAAAAATAATAAAAATGGAAACAACATCAATTAAAAATGAATCAAAAAATCCACTAAAAAAATGGGTTATCCTATTGGCAGTCTTAACTACAATTTTCTTTTTTACAACACTTTACTTTGGTTTCTTTGCAAAACCGGTATTTAATGTAGAATATGTAAAAACAGAATTGGCCAAAGAAAGTTTGCAATCCGAACTGGATTCTCTTTTAATGGAACACGATAAAATTAAAGCTGAATATGGCGATTTATCGCAACAATTATCGGAAAAAGACAGCCTTATTTTAGCCAATGCAGCAGAAATAAAAAAATTAATTGCTTCTCAAGCCGATTATAACAAGATTAGAAAACAGTTAGCCCGCTTGCAAAACATTGCACAAGAATATGTAGATGAAATAGATCAGTTATATACTGAAAACAAAGCATTAAAAGCCGAGAATACACAAGTAAAGGAAACTTTAGCTCAAACCAGAGAAGAAAAGAATGTCATTCAGAAAAACAATGAAAGTTTGAATGAAAAAATAAGTGGTGCAGCCATCCTAAAAGCCTATAATATTTTTGGGCGTGCCATTTACGTAAAATCACGAAGTGGTGAGGAAATGATTACGGAAAAAGCTTCCCGTGCTGAAAAATTTAAAGTATCTTTAATTTTAGGTGAAAATTCTTTGATAGAACCCGGTCTTGTTAATATCTATTGTAGAATTGCAATTCCTGGCACAGGCAGAGTATTGGTTCCTGGAGCAGGTGATTTCTATACATTTGTCAACGATGGTCAAAAGTTGCAATATACAGCCAAAACCACAGTAGATTATAAAAATAAAGCCGAAAATGTAGCTCTCTACTGGGATATAAAAGACAAAGACAAGGCCATTAAAGGAAGATACATCATTCAGGTATTTACCGATAATAATTATTTAGGAGAAACTTCGTTTGATTTGAAATAATTTTTGTATTAAAAATGAAGAAAAAGGCTGTCTAAGTTAATTTTAGGCCGCCTTTTTTGTGACTAAAAGGCTCTTTCCATAAAAAAGAGAAAAGATCTTTTTATGTTAGATTTCATAATCTTGATTAAAAATGATTACTTTTGCACAGAAATATCCTAACAGCATGGCTCTTGTTTTTCAAAATCCAATAACAATCAACGGGAATGTATTTTTTGCTTCTGATTTTCACTTGGGTTCGCCCAATGAAAGGGAGAGCAAAGAACGTGAACATAAGATTATAGATTGGCTTAATGAAATTAAGAATGAGGTTACACATCTTTTTTTATTGGGCGATATTTTTGATTTCTGGTTTGAATACAAAGATGTAGTACCGGCTGGCTATTATAATTTTTTATCCAAGTTAAGCAAGCTTAGAGCAAGAGGTGTAAAAATTTATTATTTTACCGGCAATCACGATATGTGGGTAAGAACTTATTTTGAAAGAGAGTTGGGCTTTAAAATTTTTCGAGAACAACAAGCTTTTATGATCAACGGAAAACGTTGTTTGGTGGCACATGGTGATGGTTTAGGCCCCAAAGACATTGGTTATAAATTCATCAAAACCATTTTTGCATTTCGTCCAAATCAAAAATTATACGCCTGTTTACATCCCACTTGGGCATTTGCCATCGCCCGTTTTTGTTCAAAAAAAAGTCGTGCCATGACTTCGACCGCTGAAGAAAAATTCATGGGAAACGAAAAAGAATTTTTGGTACAATATGCCCTATCGGTTTTGAAAAATGAATCAATAGACTTTTTTATATATGCACATCGGCATCTTCCTTTAGAAATTCAATTAAACGAAGGGTCGAAATATTTCAATACGGGAGATTGGTTGATTCATGACTCATTCGTAGCTTTTAAAGAGAGTGATAAAAAACCGTATCTTTGCTCCCTCAAATAAATTCAATTATGACTGAACAAATACACAGAGCCGGTTTTGTCAATATCATCGGAAATCCCAATGTGGGCAAAAGTACTTTAATGAACCAATTGGTAGGAGAAAAACTATCTATCATTACGGCCAAAGCACAAACAACCCGCCACCGTATCAAAGGAATTGTAAACGGCGAAGATTTCCAAATCGTATATTCCGACCTACCGGGAATTCTTACTCCTGCTTACAAAATGCAAGAAATGATGATGCGTTTCGTTAAAGAATCATTGAAAGACGCCGATCTTATTTTATATTTAATCGAATGCGGAGAAACCAAGTACAATATGGAAATTATTGAAAAACTCAACCAGCTTACCATTCCTATTGTTTTGGTTATTAATAAAATAGACAAATCTATTCCCGAACAAATCGCTTCTACCAGACAATATTGGCAAACCATCTTACCCAATGCCGATATGATTGAAATTTCTGCACTCAAACAAATAAATCTCAATGAGTTATTATATAAAATAGTAAATCACCTGCCTCCGTCACCCCCCTATTTTCCAAAAGATGAACTGACCGACAGGCCAACCCGATTTTTTATTTCGGAAATTATCAGAGAAAAACTATTATTGCTCTATAAAAAAGAGATTCCATACAGTGTAGAAGTGGTGGTGGAAAGTTTCAAGGAAGAAGAAAGTATTATACGCATAGGCGCCATGCTATACGTGGAACGTGACACCCAAAAAGCGATTATTATAGGCAGTAAAGGTTCTGCCATTAAGCAACTGGGAATGGAATCACGTCTTGCTATTGAAGCGTTTCTTGAAAAACATGTTTACCTCGATTTATCGGTAAAAGTATTGAAAGATTGGCGCAGCAATGAATTATTAATGAAACGTTTTGGTTATTACGAAGGAGATTGAGGTTATGAAAGTTGAAATTATGTCACCGGTAGGCTCCTATGAGTCGTTGATGGCTGCTATTCAGGCCGGGGCAGGTTCCGTTTATTTCGGAGTAGGTAAAATGAATATGCGTTCTCGTTCTTCCGCTAACTTTACGTACGAGGATCTACAAAATATTACTCATATTTGTAAAGAACATGGTGTACGTTCTTATCTCACTGTCAATACGATCATTTATAATGATGAAATTAAAGAGGTTCACGAACTGCTCGACCTTGCCAAACAGTGTGAAATATCAGCCATTATTGCTTCCGATTGGGCAGTACTAACCTATTGCCAGCAAATCGGCCTTGAAGTTCATATTTCCACCCAATGCAATGTAACCAATCTTGAAGCGGTTCGTTTCTATTCTCAATTTTCCGATGTAGTGGTATTGGCACGTGAAGTGAATCTCCAACAAGTAGCCGATATTTGCCAAGCAATTCAAACAGAAAATATTTGCGGTCCTAACGGAAAACATATTGAGATAGAGATGTTTATACACGGGGCCTTGTGTATGGCTGTTTCCGGAAAATGTTACCTGAGTCTGGACAATTTCAACTACTCAGCCAACCGTGGAGCCTGTTTACAACCTTGCCGGCGTGGCTATAAAGTACAAGACCTTGACAATGAAATTGAATTGGCCATTGAAAATAAATATATCATGTCGCCAAAAGATCTTTGTACAATTGGGTTTTTAGATAAAATGATCAAAGCCGGTGTATCTATTTTAAAGATAGAAGGACGAGGACGTTCGGCCGAATATGTTAAAATGGTTACAACATGTTACCACGAAGCTCTTGAAGCCATTGAACAAGGCTCTTACAGCGAAGAAAGAGTAAAAGAATGGACCCTCAAATTACGCAGTGTTTATAATCGTGATTTCTGGGACGGGTACTATTTAGGTAGAACATTCGGAGAATGGACGGAACGCTATGGTTCACAAGCTACGCGCGTTAAACAGCATATCGGAAAAGTAACTAACTATTTTAACAAATTGGGGGTAGCCGAAATCTATATCGAAACCGATCATATTAAAACAGGAGATTCTATTTTGATCATGGGTCCAACCACTGGGGTTTACGAAGCCGACCTTACCGAAATAAGAGTAAACTTAGAATCTGTAGAAACCGCTGAAAAAGGGGTTCTTTGTTCTATTCCTACTTCAGAATTGGTACGCCGGGGCGATAAACTTTATAAATGGGTGGAAGCAACCGACGAGTTTTAAGCTGTCGATAAATCCAGAATCTAACTTGCAATTATTTGGCTATTTTTTTATACACCTCTTGAAAAATATGCCGAACGAATCAGTTGCATGAGCAAGCAAAGTTGCCATTTCATCAAAAAAAACTATTGCAAGATTAGCGAACGAGTTCTGCGCGAGCGGCTGAAGCGGTATCCCGCAGCGATCCCGGATGAAAAATACGGGAAAAGAAAATGAGTGTGTGAAAAGAAAGAGTTGGAATTAATTTCACCACGAAGCCAATAGGGAACGCAAGGTATAAAAGCGAAAGACGCGACGGCGAAGCCGGCACGCCCTTATCATTTTTTAGCTGTTGTATTGAGAAATCATAAAAAAGGATATTCCGGCTATCCAAAGCAGCAAGATCATACAAGTGATGATTCCATAGCGAATTTTTCTGTTTTTATGTCTGATGGTATGCATTAAAATTACATTGATAAAAACACCTCCAAGTAATTCGCACAAATGCAAGGTAAACTCCGGGATTCTTTCGGTTTGATGTTTAGCCTTGATTTTGTCGGCATAGAAAAGAGTTGCACTGATTAAATTAATAACAACCAAATAATAGACTATTGCTGGCATAATTTTTTATAAGTGAGATAGTCGGCAAGATTCCATTCTAACCAATTCTGTGCTTTATATCTTTTTATAAAGTTTATTTTTTTATCGCACATTCTTTCATAATATTCTTGATAAGTCAGGTAATATGGTTGCTCGATATCAAACGGAATATTTTTTTCCTGCGTTTCATTGATCTTTTTTAATTCTTCCAAGGATTTAAAAGTATAAGGAATGGTGTTATTATTTAATCTTACCATAAATCCATATTCTATAAACGATTGCTGGTAATGTTTGAAATTATGTTTTGCAATGATGACATCCCAATTGAAAAACATGCTGATAATCAGAACGCTTAAGAAGGCAAAGCTGTTTACTTTCCATAAAAAGTAAGAACTTTTCCTTTTCATGATTTTAATGATGATGGTAACAAGACCTATTACGGTGAGCAGTAAGAAAAAGAAAACGGCAATGCGTTTATATGCCAATCCGAAATAGTTCATATACCAATAGTTTCGTATCATAACCGAAAAGGTCATCAGCAAGTTCTGAGCAATCCAAAGAATGGTGAGTCTTTTCAACCATAAGTTTTTAGAATAAAAGTTAAGGTTTTTACGGAAAAAGAAAAGGGCAATGGCACCTGAAATGAATACCGACATTACCAGCATCCAGGTACCTTCATGGACAAATTCTCTCAAATAATTGCCGTCCCAGTGGAAACCAAACCATACTTTCACTATGTCCAATATAATAAAATAGAAAATTAGAATATTTAGGGCAATCAGCAAAATAACCCCCGAAGTTGCCTGTAATTTGAGTCCGGTGAATTTAAAGGGAAGAAAATGTTTGATGCGGATTCGATTTAAAGCAGTATTACTTTGTAAATCAGTTTGATATAATCCCACTTGTTTGGTTTTCATAAACATGGCATTACATAAGATCAGCCCCAATATGACGTACCATACAAAGGTCATGTCGATCATCTCAAAGAAGTCGTAAATTGCTTTTACCACGATTTCAAAATGTTGATAGAAGGCAGAGCTTGCCGCCGCATAAATTAGAATGAACACCAATAGAACGGCAAGAGGAATTATGACATAATACAACACTTTTTTCAATACAAGGTGCTTTTTAGTTTCCCCGTCGAAAGTTTTCACAAACGGAGCTGCCTGAGCCTTAAAAAACCGTACCACCGATTCTATTAGTAAATGAAAATAGGAGCGACTGTTTGGAAACATAACCATTCCACTGAAACTTAACATTAATAAAATGTTGACAAAATTGACCCAAGCGGTATTGAGAAGAAGCACCAAACCCATACTGATAATCAAAGCG
>JAVWBZ010000007.1:0-16147 GCA_036649255.1 Bacteroidales bacterium | reverse complement strand
AAATAAAAGTTCCTATGAATATTACGCCAAGCAAGACGAACAACAAGATTTTCACTATTTTTTTCATAATTATCTAATTTTAATTTCAAATATATCATTATAGAGGGTTTATTCATCTCTTAAAGCATCAATTGCTTTAATTCTAATCGCATTGATAGCCGGAATGATACCGGCACAAGCTCCAGCAAGGATCAAGATAAAAACAGCCATTAGAGCCACATTAAAGGAGATGACAGGAGAATCGAGCATTCGCGCACTATTTTTCACCACTTGTTCGGTAGCTACCAGAATAAGCAATCCGCAAAACAGCCCCAGAAATCCCGAAATAAGGGTAAGTGCAATACTTTCGCTTAATATTTGGCGAATAATCACTTGCGGGCTGGCCCCCAGCGCTCTGCGAATCCCGATTTCCTTTGTACGTTCACGAATCGTAATCAACATAATATTGCTGACTCCCACCACGCCTGCCAAAAGAGTTCCCATTCCCACAATCCAAATCAAGATCTCAATGCCCATAAACAGATTACTAAAAGTTAGAAATGCTTTTTGAACATTAAAACTATTAACAGCAGTTTCATCTTCTGGAGCAATAAAATGTCTGGACTTTAAAAGTTGTTTTACTTTTGGTTCAATCGTTGTTATATCCACGTTATCATACACGGAAATTTAAATTCCATGAACATTCTTGCCATAATTATAAATTTGTTGACCCACCGTAATAGGAACCAAAACATTATCATCGATTCTTCCTCCCATGCTAATTTGACTATTGGAAGTAGCCACTCCTACAATGGTATAGTAACGTCCTCCTAGCGAAACCCGCTTACCTATAGCCTCCTCATAAGAAGGAAATAGCTTCTCAGAGATGGTTTTTCCTATCACACATACCTTTCTTTTTTGATCTACATCAATTTTATTCAACAATCTTCCGGCCAATAAAATTTGAGTATCCACAAAATAAATATTTTCATCTACTCCTCTCGTATTAAAAATTTCATAAAAGTCTTTATACACTAGCGACTGTGTTCCCATAAAAAGTGAAGCCGAAACATATTCTATTTCAGGAATGGTTTTGGCAATAACGGCAGCATCATCGGTTGTCATATTCCAATATCTTCCCGCATTAAAACCTTTGTACTCAACGGAAGTCTTGTTATCGAACACCATCATAGAATTCTTGGCAGAGGGTGTTACCCCCTTCATCATTCCTCCTTGTAAAGCATTGCCGACTCCCATCAAAATCACAAACATAAAGATTCCCCAAAATACGCCAAAAGCCGTCAAGAGACTCCTTGTCTTGTTACGGGTAATGGTTTGCCAGATTTCTTTATATTTATCAAAGTCTAATATCATTCAATAAATTTGATTTTACTGTTTATTTTTTCTTTGTTGTCATTCTTCTTTCATTGTTTATTCATATCTTAGCGCTTCAACAGGTTTTATCTTAATCGCTTTTTTAGCAGGAAAATAGCCGGCCAATACTCCTGCCAATACCAATACAACAAGGGCTGAAAGTACAATACGAAGATCCACCGTAGGATTCAGAAAAATATCGGGCGACATTTCATTTGAAGCTGCGGTTGCCATCTTATTTTTCTCCATAAAATAATTGATTGTTTCCGTTACTCCGATTCCCATGACCATACCAATATAACCAAAAACGGAGGTAATAATAAGCGACTCCCATATCACCATACTCAAAATAGAACGTGGTGGGGCTCCCAAGGCTTTTCTGATACCAAATTCTTTGGTACGTTCTTTAACTGTAATCAGCATAATATTACTTACTCCAACAATGCCGGCAATGAGAGTTCCAAGTCCAATAATCCAAATGAAAACACCAATGGCTTCAAAAATGCCAAGCACATCCAGGTATTGTTGCAATCTATTCCAGATATAGATAGCATTTTCATCATCAGGATGATAGTCGTGTATCACACTCAACCGTCCTCTTAGTTTTTCCATAAAATCTCTATTGGATGTTTTATCGGTAAGCCCGTCGATCGTAAAAACTATATTATTAAGTTCGTTGGAAGGATTATAAATTTTCATTCCGGTATTATAGGGGATATAGCTGCAATTTTGCCAATTTTCTTCACTTTTATAAACTCCTACTACCTTATATACCAAACCATTAACGGCCACTTCTTTTCCAATAGGATCTCGGTCACCAAAAAGAGCTACGGCATCATATTGACAAAGCACCAATGATTTTCTATCTTCGTTGTTATCGCGTTCGTTAATCAATCTTCCTGCGAGCAGTGTCACACTTTCAACGTTTTCAATTCCATCTTTCACTGCTTTTAAAGAGGTAGTTGTACTTTTTTTTCCACTGGAAATAATTTGATCCCATATAGAAAAAGTGGGATATACCTCGCCCACTTCCGGAATCCGATGTTCCAACAAATCCAGATCTTTCTCATTCATCGCAATGTGCCGATTTACGGAATATCCCTTGTAAGGCAATGAAGTCATTCCCGAATAAAGGGCTACACTGTTGATTGCCTGTCCCTTAAAATTATTCATCACCCCATTTTTAAGTCCGTTTCCGGCAGCCAACAAAAGAATCAGCATGAAAATACCCCATGCAATGGCAAATCCTGTAAGAAATGTTCGCAATTTATTTCGCTTTAACGACGAAGCTATTTCGCTCAATATGCCACGGTTCATTGTAACTATTTAATTTTACTTTGGGAATGGATCCAGAATTAACGCAACAAAAGCATCATTATTATTATTTTCTTATGAATTTATTTTTTAAATAACTTTTCTTCAACCCCTTCACAAATAATATGGCCTACCAAAGTATGGCATTCCTGAATGCGAGGCGTACAATTCGACGGTATATTAATTAAAATATCAGATAAGTTTTTCAATTGTCCTCCTTCTTCTCCCGTCAAGGCAATGGTAATTATTTCCATTTCTTTAGCTGTTTCAAAGGCTTTTATCATATTTTCGGAATTGCCTGAAGTAGAAAGTCCTACCAACACATCTCCCCGTTTTCCGGTTCCTTTTAGTAAACGGGAATAGATGTATTCGTATCCGTAATCATTGGCCACCGCCGTGAGGTACGAAGTGTTACAATGTAAGGCTTCGGCATTCAACGGTTCTCTGTCAATATAAAACCTGCCTGACAATTCTGCTGCAAGATGTTGAGCATCCGCAGCACTTCCCCCATTGCCGCAAAAATGAAGCTTCCCTCCTTTACACAATGAATCTACTATAACGTTCACCGCCGATTCGATTTTAAGTAGCAATCGCTCGTTTTGTAACAAAGTCCGTTTTACCTCAATAGATGATAAAATAATAGTAGGAATATGCATATATTTCATTCTTTAAATCGTCTTGCAAAAGTAATTATTTTTTGTTTAGAAAAAAATACACCGATCTTTAATAGCAAGCAAATTAATTACTATTTTTGCAACCTTAAAAAAAGTTAAAATAGTAAAAATATGAAGCTTGATGAAGGAATAATTCCGCTACGAAAAAAGAAAATGCGTATGCGATATCGTGTAGCAGTAATTGGGGGAGGAAGTTGGGCAACAGCAATTGTGAAAATATTATCAACCAATTTAGAACATATCCACTGGTGGGTTCGAGAAGATGAAATTGTAGAAGGGATCAGCACACACGGACATAATCCACTGTATCTCAGCGCGATATTCATTAACCCTAAAGATGTTAAGATCAGTACCGATTTGAGGCGTACGGTAGCCAAAGCCGACTATGTCATTATTGTTTCTCCTTCCGCTTTTTTGCATAAAACCTTAGCTCCTTTAAAAAAGAGCAAACTCAATAAAAAAAAGATCATCAACGCCGTTAAGGGGATTGTACCCGAAACGATGCAAGTCATTACCGATTATCTTCGCACCGAATTTAATGTTCCCGTTTCCAATCTTGCCATCATCAGTGGCCCTTCCCATGCAGAAGAAATTGCCCAGGAAAAATTCACCTTTCTAACAGCAGCATCTGAAAATACGGAATTGGCTGAAACGGTAGCTAAATTCTTCAGCAATCGTTATGTTAGAACATCCGTTTCAAATGACATCATGGGAGCCGAAATGTCTATCGTATTGAAAAACATTTATGCTTTAGGTGCCGGAATTTACAGTGGACTGGGTTATGGCGACAATTTTATTGCAGCTTATATTGCCAATTGTGTGAAAGAGATGAAACTTTTTGTATCTCAAACCTATCCTCGCGAAGGAAGAGCTATTTACGATTCGGTATATTTAGGCGACTTGTTAGTCACTTCTTATTCACGTTACAGTCGTAACAGAACTTTTGGGAATATGATCGGACACGGGTTGTCGGTTCGAGTTGCCCAACTCGAAATGAACATGATTGCCGAAGGTTATTATTCCTGCCGCTGCATTCATGAAATTAACAAAAAATACAATGTTGACATTCCAATTGTAGAAACTATTTATGGTATTTTATACGAAGGAAATAATGTAGCTTCTGAAATGAAAAGAATTGCCGAATATTTTATTTAATAAAATAGCATAATGAAAAAAATATTAGTGACCGGTGGAGCCGGATTTCTTGGTTCTCATCTTTGTGAAAGATTATTACAAGAAGGAAATGAAGTAATATGTCTTGATAACTATTTTACCGGAAATAAACAAAACATTATTCACTTACTCGACAATCCTTATTTTGAGCTTATCCGTCACGATATAACTTCTCCGTTTTTTATAGAAGTGGATGAAATTTATAATTTAGCTTGCCCTGCTTCCCCCATTCATTATCAATACAATCCTATCAAAACGGTCAAAACCTCTGTCATGGGGGCCATCAACATGCTGGGGTTGTCTAAACGAATCAAGCCAAAATATTACAAGCTTCTACCAGTGAAGTTTACGGCGATCCTATGATACATCCACAGCCTGAAGAATATTGGGGAAATGTAAATCCCATTGGAATACGTTCTTGCTATGACGAAGGAAAGCGTTGCGCCGAAACACTTTTTTTCGACTATCATCGCCAAAATAATGTCAATATCAAAGTCGTACGTATTTTCAACACTTATGGGCCCCGGATGCATCCGCATGACGGACGAGTTGTTTCCAACTTTATTATGCAAGCCCTTAAAGGAGAAGATATTACTATTTACGGCAACGGCAACCAAACTCGCAGTTTTTGTTATTGCAGTGACCTTATAGACGGTTTAATCAAAATGATGAACAGTGCCCCTTCTGTCATAGGGCCTGTCAATTTGGGAAATCCAAAAGAATTTACCATCAAGCAATTGGCCGAATTGATCATTGAAATGACCGGTACTACTTCACAAATTATATATAAACCAGCCGTGGAAGATGATCCTATGCAACGACAACCTGTCATTGAAAAAGCAAAAAAAATATTGAACTGGCAACCAAGGGTAGAATTACGTGAAGGACTAGAAAAAACTATTCAATATTTTTCGTATTTTTGCCGACATTATGAAGAAAATTAGAAATTTTTGTATTATAGCTCATATCGATCATGGTAAGAGCACTTTAGCAGACAGACTATTACAATTTACCAATACGGTAAGTGAAAGAGATTTTCAAAATCAGGTATTAGATGATATGGATTTGGAACGAGAACGTGGTATTACCATCAAGAGTCATGCCATCCAAATGAATTATCAGTACAAAGGAGAGGAATATATATTGAACTTGATAGATACTCCTGGTCATGTTGATTTTTCTTACGAGGTATCGCGTTCGATTGCTGCCTGTGAAGGAGCTCTACTTTTAATAGATGCAACTCAGGGGGTACAAGCTCAGACCATTTCCAATCTTTATTTGGCCATTGAAAATGATCTTGAAATCATTCCGATTTTAAATAAAATGGATATGCCTTCGGCTATGCCAGACGAAGTAAAAGATCAAATTACCGATTTAATAGGATGCAAAGAGGAAGATATTTTAGAAGCCAGCGGAAAAACCGGTGCAGGTGTTGAAAAGATACTGGAAACCATTATTGAAAAAATCCCTGCTCCAGACGGAGATCCAGATGCTCCTTTGCAAGCCCTTATTTTTGATTCAATTTTCAACTCCTATAGAGGTATTATTGCCTATTTCAGAATTAAAAACGGCACTATCAGGACCAATGATTTTGTCAAATTCATTTCTACGGGAAAAGAGTATCATGCCGATGAAATTGGAGTGTTACGACTCAAGCAAGACCCCAAACCTGTGCTCTCTGCCGGAGATGTAGGATATATTATTTCGGGAATTAAAACCTCTCGTGAAGTTCGGGTGGGCGACACCATTACCCATGTAGCAAGGCCTTGTACCCTTGCCGTGGCCGGTTTTGAGGAAGTAAAGCCCATGCTTTTCGCTGGAATTTACCCCACTGATGCCGATGATTATGAAGAACTTCGTGCATCATTAGAAAAATTACAACTCAACGATGCTTCCCTGACTTTTGTTCCCGAATCATCTGCTGCACTTGGTTTCGGTTTTCGTTGCGGTTTTCTGGGATTACTTCATATGGAAATTGTACAAGAACGCCTTGACAGGGAGTTTAACATGGATGTCATTGCCACAGTACCAAACGTTTCCTATCATGTACATACCACCAAAAAAGAAATTATTGAGGTACATAATCCCTCTGGAATGCCCCAACCGAATGTGATTGAACATGTGGAAGAGCCTTATATTTTAGCTCAAATCATCAGTAAAGCCGATTATATAGGCCCCATTATGAAACTGTGCTTAGATAAACGGGGTACATTGCTTAATCAGGTTTATCTTACCGCCAACAGAATAGAACTTTCCTTCGATTTGCCTCTTGGAGAAATTGTATTTGACTTTTACGACAAACTAAAAAGTATTTCCAAAGGTTATGCTTCGTTCGATTATCATATTTCCGATTACAAACCAGCCAAATTGGTTAAACTCGATATCTTGTTGAATGGTGATTCGGTAGATGCTCTTTCCTCTTTGACTCATGTTGACAACGCTTATTCTTTCGGAAGAAGAATTTGTGAAAAATTAAAAGAGCTTATTCCGAGGCAACAATTTGACATTGCCATCCAAGCTGCCATTGGCACCAAAATTGTAGCCCGCGAAACCATCAAAGCCGTTAGAAAAGATGTAACGGCCAAATGTTATGGTGGTGACATCAGCCGTAAACGCAAATTATTGGAAAAACAGAAGAAAGGGAAAAAGAAAATGCGTCAAATCGGGAATGTAGAAGTTCCTCAATCGGCCTTCCTTGCAGTGCTTAAATTAGATTAAAACATCATAATTTTATGAAAAAAATATCTTTACTGATGGTTTTGTCGGTTTTGTTTTTGCATACCTTTTCTCAAAGCAGAACCGATACCATTCATGTGGCACATTACAATATTAATCTTTCCATTCTTGATTTTTCAAACAGAACGATTGAAGGATACACGAACTTATCAGTTGTCTCCCTGATTCAGAACCTTTCTGCGATTCATTTGGATCTTAAATCGCTCACCATAGATTCAATTTTGATCAATCGTCAATCGGTTCCTTACTCATATCAAAATGAACGTATTGAAATTCCAGTATCAGGATATCACCTATCCGATACCATCCCTTTAACAATCTATTATCATGGAACTCCTTCCCAGGATCCTTACTGGGGCGGTTTTTATTTTTCAGGGGAAACCGCTTACAATTTAGGGGTTGGGTTTGCAGATATTCCACATAACTACGGTCGTGTATGGTACCCTTGTATAGACATGTTCACCGACAAATCCACTTATACCTTTCACATTAGAACCGCAAACGGAAAAAAGGCTATCTGTGGAGGAGAATTGATTGATTCTACCTTATTGGAAGATCATACAACCTTGTGGTCGTGGCAACTCAATCAACCTATTCCCACCTATTTAGCATCGGTAGCCGTGGGCGAATACCAGCTTTACCAAGACACCTGCCATGTACAAAACGGCATCCTTCCCATCACCCTCTATGCTCCTTCTTCACACCTTCAACAGGTACCGGGTTCTTTTATCAATTTAAAAAAGATGATCCGTAATTATGAAAATAAATTCGGGCCCATTGGTTGGGAAAGAGTGGGATATGTATTGGTTAATTTCAATAACGGAGCGATGGAACACGCTACCAATATTGCCTATCCTGCCTCTTTTGTGAACGGGAATACCACCTATCAGGGTCTCATTGCGCATGAATTGGCACATGCTTGGTTTGGCAATCTTGTTACGTGTGAGAGAGCGGAAGAAATGTGGATCAACGAAGGTTTTGCCCGCTATGCCGAAGCTCTTACCGATGAAATACTTTTTCCCAACGAAGATCCTGAATTGGATGGCTATAAAGCAAACATCAGAGAACTGCACCGTAAAGTACTAAAAAATATTGCCATTGACGATCATGGACATTATGCTCTCAATCAGGTGCCGCTTTCGGTTACCTATGGCAGTACTTCGTACGACAAAGGGGCCTTAGTGGTACATACTTTGAGAAACTATCTGGGTGATTCTCTTTTCTTTTCAGGTCTCACTTCCATGCTTCATCATTATGATTACCAAAACATAGGATCAGAAGAGTTATTTGAATATCTCAGTCAGATAACCGGTACTTCACTTCATTCTTTTTACGAAGGTTGGGTAAATCAACCCGGATACTTGCATTTTTCAATTGATTCTATCCAACTGGACAATTGTTGTACAAACCAATATAGCGTATATGTGAGACAACGGCTCTATGAAGCCAATCACTTTGCCGACGAGAACAAGATAGATCTCACTTTTTTTTCAGTAAACGGTGAAGAATATACCTACCCTAATTTTAAATTTTCGGGTGAAACAGGTATGATTCAGATAGTGATCCCATTTGAGCCCTTGTTTGGAGTGGTTGATTTTCACGAAAAGATAGCCGATGCCGTGATCGATTATAACAAAAAAATTACAATTCCCAATACTTATTTGTTTCCTGATGCCAATTGTACGGTTAAGATCAATCATATTTCCGAGCCTTCCCTCTTAAGAGTGGAGCACAATTTGGTTGCCCCCGATCCGCTCAAAGTTGAGAATCCAGATATCTATCATATTTCCGAAAATCATTATTGGAGAATAGAAAAAACACCTTCTGGAAATCTGGACGGCTATTTTCAATTCAAATTCAGTGCTTACAATTCTGATCAACTGGATTATACCTTATTGCATAATCAAAATATCAACGATTTAGTGTTGTTGTATCGTCGTAACAGTGCCGACGATTGGAGGATTCCTTATTTTACTAGAGGAGGCAGTTCAACCAACGGTTATTTGAGAACTGAGCAAATGTTACCAGGCGAATACACATTTGGCTTGGGGAATAGTACCCTACAAGTTACAAATAACGACTCTTATCATTTCTTTCTTTTCCCAAATCCTACCCATGATATGGTTCAAATCAGCATAGATACTCAGGAAATTGCCGGAAGTCATATCGAAGTCATAAATTATGCAGGTAAATTATTGTTGTCTAAAAAATTAACTGCTACAAAAACCACAATCAATTTAAAAGAGTATCCTGCCGGCATCTATTTTATCAAATTATATTCCAATAAAAGATTGATAAAAACCAGCAAAATAAGTAAATTATAACGATTGTTGAAGATTTAATCAAAAGCATTACAACAAGAACAACTCAATTTAAATCCCAGCAAAGCGACAGAATATCCTTCCACATCAAATTTAATCTATCGGCAATTGATTTACTACACAAAATACCTTTGTAACAATAAACGCCTTGCAGTAAAGCCGGGTTGGTTTGAATAGAGTTTCGAATATTTTGATGATAGACAATCGCATTTACAATAGGCATCATAAAAGCTCCCAGAGCAATGTTAACAGCCTGCTTATCCATAATTTCAGTTAAAATCACTTCAATAATATTCTGATCATTTCTATCCTTGATAAAATTAGTAGCAATGGCTGTAATTTTTTTCTTTTCAAAAATTTCAAAAAATTCTTTCGTTATTTGAGGAATAGCAAGATAAGAAATGATGATTTGTCTATCTTTCATCATTTGGGTTTCCTCTATCGTAAAGGGAGAAAATTTAACCAACAGGTCTGACAATTGCGCCATGGTATGGAAATCATCTACAATTTCGGCTCCCACATCGGCATAATCCAAATCCGTGTAGGAAGTATGAACTGCATATTTCCTTTGAATCCATACCCGTACATTTTTTTCAACCAGTTGCTTTACAAACTCAGGGGTTGCCAGAACGAGTTCGGGAACAGGGTTCAAATCCTTCACAAAAGCAACGGAAGATTGTCTTCTCAACTCTTCAATGTCAAAAATTTCCTCTTTGGTTTGAAACAATGAAAACGAATCGGGGCACATAATCATGGGTATGGTTTTTATCAGTAACTAAATCGGCGGGTATTGTCACTCAGTGTCTCGATCGTGATTTTCACAAACTCATCTTGTAAAAGCTCTTCCACTTTTTCCGTCCACT
This sequence comes from Bacteroidales bacterium, assembly GCA_036649255.1. Classification (GTDB taxonomy): domain Bacteria; phylum Bacteroidota; class Bacteroidia; order Bacteroidales; family WCHB1-69; genus JAVWBZ01. The sequence goes on along the minus strand of JAVWBZ010000007.1, from coordinate 5,713 downwards.
CTATGAAGCAGTAGTGCCCCCCATATAAATAATCTTCCAGTCCTATTTGCAAGGCCTCTTTTAGGTCATTAATCCTATAAAAATCAAAATGATAAAGATATTTACCGTTTTCCGTCAAATATTCATTTACAATGGCAAAGGTAGGACTTGAAGTCACATTCTTAACTCCCAAACATTTACAAAGTTCTTTAATCAGGGTGGTTTTACCGGCTCCCATTTCTCCATAAAATCCGAATACATGTTCATTGGGATATTTTGCCAGAATATCATGAGCCACTCTGCTCAGTTCATTTTCAGTTGCAATTTGTATATTCATGAATCAATTATTCTTAGTATGATATTGTATCAGATCATTCATAGGTGCACTGATGACCTTGCCTATTTTTATATTTCTACTTACTGCCATTTGTTCTATGGGTTCTTTAAATTGAAAAGCTACTGTTCCTATCAAATTCAATTTTTGTTCTTTTTCCAAATCATAGTAGGCAATTTGAGTATCAAAAAATTCACCAAAAGCTTGATTACACAATTGTTTTATGAAAAGATCCGAGATATGAGCTTGAATAAACGGAGCAAAAGAGGCAAAAAAACGATTGGGAGCAGAAGTTCGATAGATTCGTCTCATCACCTTTTGAAAATCCAAAGAAAATTCTTTTTCAAATTCCCTGGCCAATTCTTGTGGAAATCTTTCCATCAAATAGGCTGTAATCAGTTTTTTCCCAAGATGCGTTCCGCTTCCTTCGTCTCCTATAAGATAACCCAGCGAAGGGGCTCTTTTCACAATATTTTTACCATCATAAAGACAGGAACTGGAGCCTGTTCCCAAAATGGCCACCAACCCCGAATCCGTTCCGCAAAGAGCATGGCAAGCTCCCATCAAATCGGAATATACCTTAAAGGCAACATCCGGGAAATAATGCATCATCACGGTTCCGATACGCAAAGCATTTTGCTCGTTGGCACATCCGGCTCCGTAATAGATCACTTTTGCTATGTTATCATGGGCAATAGATGGTAAAGAGGTGATAAAACGATTAAAAATAGTATCCATTTCTTCATCAGTAGCATAGTTTGCATTGATTCCAGTGGAGACAAACCGATGGAGGGTTTCACTATTTTTCAACAGGACAAACTCCGTTTTGGTTGCTCCGGCATCTATAATAAGTTGAACATCATTTGCCATGATTCATTTTTTAATTTTCAAGTTATGTTTTGGCCTATCTATGAGTTATCTGGATTTTATCAATTCCATTCTCGGTATGTTTGCAGGGTTATTTCTTTTGTACTCGGAAGCCTTATAACGTTTAATTAAGGCGTGATCTTCCCATTTTTTATTTCCATTAAAATACTCTATAAAGATCTCATCTGCTTCAAAATAATTACAGACGCCTAATTGTTCACAATCGCACTGACTGATTCCCAGTCCATCTACCGGTGTAGCCTCAATACAAGCTTGCAGGGCTTCTCTCTGGAGGGCATTTCCTTCTGGCAATAAAAAGTTAGCAAGGTTATAGACCTCTGTTTTCCAGAGGTTCATAATAGGTGCATAATCACCCACATCACCGTGCAAAGTCCAAAACCCGGTTAAATATTCGGTATAATTATCGGTTGAAATCACCAAACCTCGGTAAAGTTGTGCCAAATCAAACAGGATCATCATTCGCATTCTGGCTTTCATATTTCCTTGACGCATTTTAGAAAGTCTGGAATCGTCGTAACAGATCAGGTTTTTTTTATTTTCCAAAAAAGTTGGGGTTAGGTCTAAGTGTGTAAAGTCATGGCAAAAATTTTCTCCCACTTGTATCGACCGGATGATTTCATCTTCTCTGTTGGTTTCAATGGTAATGGAACGTCCTATCAGGGGAATGCGATTTTCTTCGCACACCGGACGCAATAAAGCAGCACACAAAGCACTGTCGATACCGCCCGAAATTCCAAGCACCAAAGATTGTAAAGCATAGCGGCGAACATAACGATTCACGGTTGTTCGAATCACCGACGTTAACTCTTCCATTTCCTGTTCGGAAGAGAGAAAGGGGAAAAAATCAGGAGTAGGATGTGTCATTTTTTTCAGATTAAGAGATGCAAAAATACAAAATAATATCATAACTATCTTTTTGCAAACCGATACAAACGGATGAAAAGCAACAAAAAAGTGGAGTATTTTCGATTCAATCGTTCTTTTATTTGGGTTTTCCCTTTTTCGGGCAAGATGAACCTTCCGGGTGCGTGAGCGGCTGAAGCGGCATCCCGCAGCGGCTCCGATTGAATAGGTTGAACGAATTGGACAAAGCGTATGAAAAGAAGGAAACTTTTGCCACGAAGGCAATCGGAGCCGCGAGGAATATAGCGGAAGACGCGACGGCGAAGCCGGCACGCCCTTTTTTATAAAATAATGTTATTTGTTTTTCATAATTCCTCTGCAACTAAATAATTCACTATTTTTGCTTTTCCGTTTTAAATTCCAATATCTGAATCAACTCGCAGATCTTCAGAAAAAAGGCTCTACAATCACAATCAATCATCTGTTATCAAAATGAAGAATATCATAGAACAAGCTTGGGAAAACCGAGAATTATTGCAAGAAAAAATTACACAGGAGGCCATTCGATCATTAATCGATTCGCTGAACAGTGGAAAGGTAAGAGTGGCGGAACCTATTGTCGAGAATGGCATCATTGTGCGATGGCAGGTCAACGAATGGGTAAAAAAGGGGGTCATTTTATATTTTCCCATACAGCAAATGGAAACGATTGAGGTGGGTCCTTTTGAGTTTGCCGCATGCCATTGCCCGTTATGGCTCTTTTCAGGCACCTGGTGTGGTGATGATGCCGTCGTATATCAATATCGGAGCTTATGTGGACAGTGGTACCATGGTGGATACATGGGCTACGGTGGGTTCGTGTGCTCAAATAGGGAAGCATGTTCACCTGAGCGGTGGCGTGGGCATTGGTGGAGTATTGGAGCCGGTACAGGCTTCGCCCGTCATCATCGAAGATCATTGTTTTATCGGATCCAGGGCCATTGTAGTGGAAGGAGTACATGTAAAAAAAGGAGCCGTATTGGGAGCCAACGTTGTACTGACCCAATCAACTCATATATTAGACGTTACGGAAAGCACCGTGAAAGAGTTGCGTGGTGTTATTCCAGAAAATTCGGTGGTAATTCCGGGAAGCTACCCCAAGCGCTTTCCTGCTGGAGAGTTTCAAGTTACTTGTGCGCTTATTATTGGTAAGCGCAAAGAGAGTACCGATCGCAAAACTTCTTTAAATGAGGTTTTGCGAGATTTTGGCCTTTCGGTATAATTGATTTGTTATTTTTCATTTGTAAAACACGCCATATCAAGTTTCTTTTAGGACATTAAGAATCACTTTGCATCTGCAAACAGTATGAACTTTTTATTTATCTGAAATATGCTAAGAGGGATTAAGGAAATAAAGGGAGAATCTTATCGTCAAATACTCCCCAAATAAGAGTCAACAACAAGGTTATGTATTTTACGAAAAGGTATAAAAATAAATCCATAACGACGGAAGAAAATTTTACAGGAATTTTTGTTACATCAAATCGGATAAAATGTGGTAGCGTTGTACCAAGATTTATTTCGGGTAGCATATCCAAGTCGCTGGGGCAGGGATGGAAGTGATACCCCGTAGACGCATAAGCGGCAAGGAGTAAAACGGACAGCCCGGCCCGGAGACGAAAGTAAAATACTGATTGAAAGGAAGAAAAGGAAGGATATAAAGATAATAGAAGACAAGAGCCCCGAAGGAAAGAGGCGGAGGGAGCCCCCAAAAAAAGAATACTAAACTCAAAGATGGGTACTCCTGCAAAGGGCAAACTATTTCCCAGATTATGATATGACGTGAAAGTGCTTTATTGATGAGATAACCGTTCAAGAAAGGAGATCTGCAATATATGGAAACAAAATCAATTTTTTCAAAATTACAAGAACAAGATTGTTGATTTGGGATCACTTTATAACATAAATCTGTATAGGGGATGTCAGTACGGATGTATTTATTGTGATACCCGAAACGACTGTTACAGAATTGGAGATATATCGCAACTATTCGTCAAGTAAAATGCGTTGGATTTATTATCCAAAGAATTATATCATAAACGAAACAACAGAACAACCATCTCTTATATGCCTGTTGAAAGGGCGTTACGTTTAATCCACAAATTTCTTCAGGTGATTGCTTCACAAAACTTTCCCGTTCATGTTATCGCCAAGAGTAATTTAGTAAAACGTGATACCGATATTTTGCAGGAGCTATCAGAAATGTATGCTGTGGTCAGTTTTACCATCCCTTATACCCACGATTTCCTTTTTCAAAAGATAGCACCCAAGACACCGATTACCTCGGAACGATTCAAAGCGATGACGATGTTGGCACACCAGTGAATTTACACTGGATTTACTCTTATGCCCCTTTTGCCTTTCCTCCATGACACGAAAGAAAATATTGAAGTTTTGGTTCGAAAAGCAAAAGATTCGGGTGCATCGTACATTCTACCCTACTTCGGAGTTACCCTTCGAAAAGGTTCAAGAGACTATTTTTATATGGCATTAGACAAAGAATTTCCGACAATCAAGGCCCAATATCAGCGGTCGTTTAGTGAACAATACGAATGTTACATTCATCATTACAGGAATTTATAAGATATTTTTTGCTTTATGTGCCAAATTAAGCCTTGAAACCAAAATGTGATTTTACGAAACTTCTCAATACGGAACACCGTTCTTATTCTAAATTGACGGGAACGAAATATATCACTCTTACAAAAAATACAGACACGAAAAGATCTGCTGTAGCTTTTCCGAGAAGAGTGTAGTAAGGTCTACGAACTAAAAAAGAGTGATTAAAAAAGGAATTTGATCACAGATCTGTCGTCAGATGACTCCATGAACAGGAAAAGGCATAGATTCTGTTTGATGTACCAAACTTTTTAATGATAAACTGTTTTGGGTATCGGGGCAATACAAGGAAAATTTATCACAACCGATCTGATCATATGTAAATATGCCGATTCGCTAAAATCTTAGGTTTGTAATTTAAGATAGAAGTGAAGCATTCTTCAATTTCTTTAACAGATACACGTTTAAATTGGGAATTGCCTACTATAGCATTGAAACAGATCTCTATACATTTTTCCTAACGAAATAGTTGGATTTTTAAATACACTTTAGAAAGAGATCAAAATAGATTCATAACATCGGTAATTAGGGGGTTTCTATTTTTCCCAACAGCTGTTTTAAAAATTCTTTTTTTCAATCTTTGGAAGTTTTTCAAAAAAAATCCGCCAAATGCAATTAGTTTGATTGAAAAAGATTTCTCCGTCATTTTTCTTTTTTTTGCAGAGTAGGAGATTGAAAACGAGTAATAAAAAAGCGGTAAAATATTCTTTTTGAACACTTTACCGCTTTTGGCGGAGAGAGAGGGATTCGAACCCCCGGAGGCTTGCACCTCAACGGTTTTCAAGACCGCCGCATTCGACCGCTCTGCCATCTCTCCGGGGGCAAAAGTACAAAAAAATCAATACCATGCAATAGTTTTGTAAAAAAATATTTTTTTCACTGGTAATCAGACATATTGAAAAACTTCCTAAGTTTGCAAAATATTATTCTATCTGTGACAGAATAGTAAATTTATGAAAATCAATTAATTAAAAATATATTTATGAAAAATTTGAAAGAACAATTAGCTAA
>JAVWBZ010000006.1:7891-18155 GCA_036649255.1 Bacteroidales bacterium | reverse complement strand
CAGCCATTACCGAAGCAATGGCAGCTCCTCCAATGCCCATTTTCGGAAATCCATGATTTCCGAAAATCAATAAATAATCAAATGTAATATTGACAATGGACATCAAAAAAGTGGTATACGTGATAATTTTGGTATTAGATAATCCGATATAAAGCGAACGAAAAAGAAAATTAAAGCAGACAAAAATAATTCCATAATGTCTATACTTCATAAATTCCATCGCCGCATCATATATATTAGGGGAATTAATAACATGTTCAAGGAGCGTATCGGTAAAGAAATGCATCAGTAAAAAAAGCATGGTAGCCAAAAAAAACACGACCACCAGCCCATGTTCAAAAACCGCTCCGATGCGTTTCAGATTTCCTTCTCCTAATCTACGGGCTACTATAATTTGTAAGCCCACAGCAAATCCCCACGCCAACGTTGAAAATACATAATAATAGATTCCCGCCAGCATGGAAGCTCCCAATTCGACTTTACCAACATGTCCCAAGAATGCCGTATCAATAAATACAATAAGGGTTTGGGCTAAATTTCCAAAAATAATAGGATAAGCAATGTTCCAGATAGTTTTATTGGTAACAGATGTTTTCATTTCAATAAGCAAGTTTATATTAGGATCGCGACTGACCTTTTTTTACATCATAGATCGGAATATGGAGTGTTTTAAACAGAGTTTCCCGCAGTTTATCCGAATCTACCACATAACCCGAAGGCGAAGTAGGGTTCACACACACAGCCAACAGATTGGTTTTAAGCAACACTTTGATCGTTCCTCCTTTTTTAATAAAAGCATGAACCGATTCGGGAGTCGCAAAAATTTTAGTAAAATCTTTTACGATAAGAATCGTTTTTTGAATATTTCTTTGAATACGCAGAAAATCCAAAATCTTATCACTTATAATGCCACTCACAAAAAGAGTTGATCCATGAGTAAAAAGGTGATCTTTATATCGATCAAGCAATAGAGTAGAAGGAATATTCAAATTATGTAATACTTGCTTTTCATCAATAGCCCATATTCCTGTTTCTATATCTATTAATTGATTCAATACATCCGTTTTGTACTGTTCCAACTGAATCAGATTACATACAAATTTTGTTTTTCTAACCAATTCGGGAATATGAGGTGAAAGTGCCGCTCCTGTTGTAAGAATCATGCTTTGAGTAACGGAAGGAGATCCTAAACTTTTACGCGACAGAGCTCCATCCACCAAGGTGATATCAACACCATGTCGGGGCAGTTCCTCTATCACTTTTTTAAGCCAACCTGTAGTCGTAGGTCCTGAAATAATTACTTTTCCCTTTTGTTTTACCTCAGCTGTGACCAATCTTCCCAAAGAGGTTTGTTGATCGGAAATATCATAGATTTCCGCCACCAATTTTTTCTCTTTATAATGTTTTTCAGAAGTAATAAAAAGCATCCCGTTCCACAGTTCAATTTCAGGCTTTTGCGTATGGGTCACTTGATCAACACTCTCCCCGTCAATACCGATGGAAGTAACTGCAATTTTTTTCCCTGTATCTTTCAATTTATCCAATACATAATTCAAGCATTCCGTTTTACCAGTATTTTTTTCCATTCCCACTATGGAGAGGCTTTTTTGGCTTAAAATATTATGTATCAATTGATTCATATCGACTAAACATTCAAGATAATTAGGTCTGCACGTTTACACTTTTCCTTTTGCGGCCACTGTGCTTGGATCCTTTTGAGAATATCTTGTTCCGACCATTCCATATTCCGTTTTCTGATTCGTTCTATACAAATTTCCAATGGAGCATCCACCACAAAAATTTTATCAAAATGCGATTCCAAATGAGCTTCATAAATAATAGCTGATTCTAATATAACCGTTTTAGCATTCTGTCTCAGTATCCACTCTTCAAATTTTTCTATGATCAGCGGATGGATGAGCGCATTTATCTTTGCGATATGGCCGAAATTTGAAAAAATATGGTTTGACATTTTCCTGAAATCAAGTTCCGATTCGGTAAACACATTTTCTCCAAACAATTCATAAATAGCCTCTTTTACTTTTTTATCGGTATATAATTTTTTGGCTTCATCATCTGCATAAAAAACAGGAATTCCCATCTCAATAAAAAGACGGGAGATATAGGTTTTGCCTGTACCTATTCCACCAGTAAGTGCAATTTTAAGCATCGCAAGAAGTTATTTAAGATAGAAAGTCACAATTTCAGGATTGGTAACTTCCATCAAATCATTATAGCCTTGGCCGATTAAAAAATCTCGCATTTCTTTGTTAGAAAATGTATAGGCACTTCGTTTAGGTTTATTTTTTATCAATTCCGATATCGGAACATTAATCACACGATTATGTTCCGAATATTTGGAATTTAGATAGTTAAGGCCTCTTGTATAGAAAGTCAAGGAAATAATAGTATCTGAAGTAATAACAGATTTTTTCCCTTCGGGAAGTTCCGAACAGACTAATGTATAATCCAACGTAACCCTATATTCTTTTGAAAAGTTAAGGATACACCATCCTATTGCCGAAATCAACAAGCATGCGATAAAGGCAAAAGAAGGTACCTGAAACCCATATTTTGTTTTTTTTAACTCTTCAGACATTGAATTCAGATTATTTTTCCTCTTTTTTCTTTGAAACTTCGTTTCCATCAACAGCTACGGCTGCTTTTTCAATTTTCATTTTGGTTCCATCTTCAACTTCAATGGTGAAAGTGGTTTCCTGAACATCGGTAATTTTACCATGAATACCACCAATTGTAATAATTTTATCACCTCTTTGAAGAGATTCTCTATACTTTTGAACCTGTTTCTGTTTTTTCTGCTGTGGACGAATCATGAAAAAATAGAATACCAAGATAATTAAAAGGATAAAAATTAAAGTCATAGATCCTCCACCTTGTTGCCCTCCCTGGGCCGGAGCCATTAATAAAAATAAATTGTTCATGTGTTATAAATTAAAGTGAATATTGATTATTTTATGGAATCACCACATTTGCCTTGATTTTCAAGAAAGTTCTTGTAGGATAAGTATTCGCAGATACGACCACAGTTTTGCTAACTTCTCCTTTTTGCGTTTTTGAGTTAAACATAACTTTTATTTCACCTTTTTCACCGGGTTTTACCGGTGCTTTAGGAGGTGTGGTAGTAGTACAGCCACAAGATGCTTCAGTAGAATAGATGATTAAATTAGATTTGCCTGTATTGGTAAATTTAAAAACGTAGCTTAATTGTTCCCCCTGAATCACTTTGCCAAAATCATAGTTAAGTGTTTCAAAAGCAAGAATCGGCATTTTTTCAATCTCTTTTTTAGAAAGCCCTTCCGCAGATTGTGGATTATGAATATCGGCTACCGTTACCTGTTCCGATTTTTTATCGGAAGAACAAGAGAAGAATAAAAAGAAAGCCATAATAACAAAAAATGATTTCAATAAGCAGTTCATAATTCTCCTATACTAATGATGTTTTACAATTATTTTTCTAACAATCCACGTCCTATTTTGTTGAGTCTGCCTTCTCTTTTTAAATCAAAAATGATTTTATCTAACAACCCATTGATAAACAATCTACTTTTGGCAGAACTATATGTTTTCGACAATTCTATATATTCATTAATGGTTACTTTAACAGGAACAGTGGGGAATTCAAGAAATTCACAAAGAGCCATTTTCATTAAAATCATATCCAATCCCATTACCCGTTCCAATTCCCAATTCTGCAATTTGTCCTCAATAATCTTCTCATACTCATTATTATTGATTAATGTCTTTCTAAACAATGTTTTATAAAAACTTACATCTTCCTCATCTTTAAAAAGAGACACAATTTTACACTGACCATTTTGATTTTCTTTGAAAGCGGAAATATTTTTATACATCATCATCAAAGCATCATTATAGTCGTCAAACCAATGTACATTTTTCTCCTGAAAGTACCAATGCAATAGCTGACTTTCCACAAACACTTTTTCAAGAATATCTAGAATCAATTTTTTATCTTCTTGATAACTACGATACTCCGAATTCATATATTGTTTATACTCATCCAGTTCTATAATTTCCTGATAAATCTGGATAATAAAATCGGTTTCATTGGTCCAGTTGACTTTATGTTCTTTCCATAATTTATTGAGAATGGTATTATTTTCAATTTGATTTAATACTTCATTATCTACAAATTTAGTATTGGGATTAAGATCTTCAAAAGTTGGATTGATTTTTCCTCTGATATCTTCAAACTTATTAAGACGATAGCGTCTTATCTCAGGGAAAATAGAAAAAAAATAGAGAAATAGAGTATAACAAGAATTGATAGCGGCATCCAGTTTTTTCTCACCGGAAGGCACTCCTTCTTCGCTGTTCATTTCATAGGCGAAGATTGCTTGCATCACTTTAGTTCTCAAATAACGTCTGCTAACCATAGTTCAATATTTGGCTGGCAAAAATACAAAAAAGTTGAGCACAAAATTTAAGGAATTATAAATTAGTCGAAAATAATGAATGATACTCTTTCAGCCAATTTTCAACATTGCGTATCACCATTCCAATTCTTGTATCGAATGCTTCTATGGTTGCATAGCCCACATGAGGCACTGTTATACAATTAGGAACTCCGAAAAGGGGATGATCTTGAGATATAGGGGGTTCTATTTCAAAAACGTCTATTCCGGCTCCAGCAATTTTCCCTTTTTTCAGAGCCTTTGCCAGTGCATGATAATCCATCACATTTCCCCTTGCCGTATTAATCACGATAGCCGTCGGCTTACAAAGTTCCAGTTTTTCTGCCGAAATAAGGTTTTTTGTTGCAGATGTCAAGGGAACATGCAAAGAAATAATGTCCGATTGTTGCATCAATTCATCCAATTCAAGATAGAGAATTCCTTTGTCTTCCAATTCTTTTTTTCGAGTGCGGCTCCAAGCCACCACTTTGCATCCAAATTGTTGCAACAAATGGGCTGTCCTGATCCCAATAGCTCCGGTACCCACAATACCAACCGTTTTCCCCGCCAATTGTCTCCCTAAAAAGTTGTTGCGTGTTCCCGATTGGCGGGTGGAAGCATCCAATACTGTAATATGACGATATAAGTCTATCATGAGCCCCACCGCCAATTCAGCCACTGCCTCAGTTGCATATCCCGAAGCATTACACACCTTAATATGGTGATCTTCACAATAACCAAGATCAAGATGGTCTAACCCCGTAAAAGCAACGGATATCATCTTCAAGTGAGGACATTGAGACAATACTTCCTTGCTCAATTTAATATTTGAAATGATCACAACATCAGCCTCTCTCATTCTCTCTACCAAGTTCTGTTCATCCTCTTTCCTATCGGAATAACAAATAAACTGATGACCCGTCTTTTTAAATTGTTCAACCAACGTCTCGGCCTGTATGGGCGAAATACCAATAGGTTCTACTGCAATGATTTTCATATATTTCTATTTAATTTAATAAATAACCTTTTGATGAAAACGTAATGAAATATAACAAGAAGAGGTGCCAAAGCACCTCTTCTGATGATCAAGTTGATATTTTTATAAACAACTGTTTTTTATAATAATAGCGGTACCCATTCCACCTCCAATACAAAGAGAGGCCAATCCGATCTCTTTATGTTGAGCAATCAATTCATGTACAAGTGTTACCAATATTCTGTTTCCAGACGCACCAATGGGATGTCCCAGTGCAATGGCTCCTCCGTTAGGATTGGTATTTTTATCAATCCATTCTTTGGTTACATCATGTTCTTCTATTAATTCATGAATAACGCCCAACGATTGTGCAGCAAAAGCTTCATTCAATTCAATAATTTCCATTTCGGACAATTTTTTCCCCGCTTTCTTCAATACTTTACGAATAGCTGGAACTGGACCCAATCCCATTACTTCAGGGGCTACTCCTCCTTGTGCGGTAGCTACAATTTCTGCCAACGGTTTAACACCCAATTCTTTCATTTTAGTTTCCGACATCAACATTACAAAAGATGCTCCGTCATTCACGCCTGAGGCATTACCGGCTGTAACGGTACCGTCTTTTTTAAAAGCCGGTTTCAGTTTGGCCATTTTTTCAAGGGTAGAAGTTCTGTTTGGAAATTCATCTTTATCAAAAATGATGGTTTCTTTTTTCGTTACAATTTCAACAGGAACAATTTCTTTGTCAAAAATTCCAGAATCAACCGCCTTGATAGCTTTTTGTTGGGAAGCGAAACCGAATTCATCTTGTTGTTCGCGAGTAATATGATATTTTTCTGCAATATTTTCAGCCGTAATCCCCATGTGATATTGATTAAACGCATCAGTCAAACCATCACAAACCATATGGTCGATCGCCTGAATATTTCCCATTTTATTACCATTTCTCAAACTGCCGTTCATCACGAAACCTGCATTTGACATTATTTCCGTACCACCAGCAATTACGATATCAGCATCTCCGGCCATAATATCATTTACTCCGTTCATCACGGCTTTCATTCCACTCCCACATACCATGTTGATTCCATAGGCAGGCACCTCATTCGGGATTCCGGCTTTAATAGCAGCTTGACGCAACACTCCTTGCATCTGACCGGCAGAAAGCACATTTCCTCCTATCACTTCATCTACTTGTTCAGGTTTAACACCTGTTTCATCCAAAATGTTTTTAATTACTTTGGCTCCTAATTCACCCGGCGTAAATCCACCGAGAGCACCCATAAATTTACCGATAGCCGTTCTTTTGGCTGCTACGATATATACTTTTTTTCCCATGATATAATGTATTTGTTTATATTTTTGTTAGGTGTGCAAAAATACAGTTTTTTCTATAACCCAACTTAAGAAATTGAGTTAATCGGAGTAAAAATGACAAAAATCAGTTTTTACAAACACAAAAATTACAGTACCGTAATAGAACCTTTGTACACGAACTGTTTTCCGTTAAAATTAGACACAAAAATAACATAAGAATAGACATTATTCGCAAAGATTTTCCCATCCATCACAGCTGTCCAACGAAAATTTTTATCGGTGGAATAAAAGACAAGCCCCCCCCAGCGATCATAGATGGATATTTTAAAATCTTGCATATCCATGGTAATCTGTTCATCGATATAGAAATAATCGTTAATTCCATCGGCATTGGAAGGAGATATAGCATTTGGTATATACAATTCCAATTCACAAGGTTCAATCACAATTTGGTCAGTAACTTCACATTTTTCATCAAAAGCAGTTACATAATAAAGTCCATGTTTATTTATTCTAATAGTTTGCGTAGTTTCGCCGGTACTCCATAACACATTATCCAAAGCAGAAATTACTTCAAGCAAAGCAGTTTTTTCAGTGCAGAAATCGGTAGTAAGATTTGCAATTCGGGTGGTAAGATCTTGCACCATCAATTGTAAATTTACCACACTGTCGCAACCCCACATATTGGAAGTTATCAATTGAAAATTCTCAATTCCGGGAATTTGTGTCTGGGTTCGTCCAATATTGAAACCGTTTTCAATATAATCTTCTCCACGACAAACTTTTCCGGTAATATTAGAACTATTGGCATAATTTACAATCAAGGTCATGGTTGTAATATGCCAGGTTCCGTCTTCATTGAGGGTGGTATCTTTGATCTCTTCGGCATGATGAAAGATAAAACCATTCCAGGTGAACGGAAGTTGATCTTCACAAATAGCCGTATCGATACTTCTTTCAGTGTTATATCTTACAATGACACTCATCGTAAGAATACTGTCGCATCCCCACCGATTTTTCAAGATGGTTATTTTAGAGCCCTGTTCAGTAAAAATGCTATCATTCCATTGAAAAGGCAAATCATTTTCCACCACGATCAATTCTTCACTATGAGCACTGTCATGGTATATGGTTAGCCGATAGCTGACCACACTGTCTCCACCATTAGAAGCAAAAAAAGAAAGAGACTGCATGCCCGCATCATCAAAAATAAGAGTATGCCAAGTCAACGGCAACGCACTTTCACAAATAGCGGTATCAACATCATGGTATATAGTGGGAATAATAGATAACCGCCGAGTAACGATACTATCACAACCTTTATGATTTTGCAAAATTAAAATCTTGGAACCGGGGGCCATAAAGACGGAATCTCCCCATGTATAAGGTAATCGACTATTCGGAATGGCACGTTCTTCTGTCGAATAAGACTTAGCTTGAATCGTCAAATATAGGATGAGAGTGCTATCACAGTTGTTTGAATTTTGAGTAACCAATCTATGTTCTATTGTTCCAGCTTCTTGAGTTTCGGAAGAATCTATCTCAAAACCATGAGCATGATAGTTATCTCCCTGACAGATCGTATCATAAATAAATCCCGCAGGAATCTCATAATCTATCACAGTATAACAAGCCATGACAGTATCTCCAATAGCATCCGTAACGGTTACGCAGTAAGTTCCCGCACAAAGTTGATATGCCGTATCGGTAGTTTGTCTTCTTTGATCATTCCATGAATAGGAATACGGCGCCACACCGCCTGAAACAGCAACAAAAGCCATTCCCGTGCAATTGGCCCCTCCTTCTTCATTACAGATTGAATTACAGGCCCCATAAGTAGGAGTGGCCGGAATATTATATTGCCATGCTCCACCATCTGGAATTCTACGATAAGAGACGTTGGAAGATTGAATCATATTGGCTATCCGTGTTTTTTTATTTGACGGAATATTGGCATACGAAGGTAATATACCCGAATAAGAACAACCACTTCCATAAGGATTGCAGGGGAAACAAGTATTGCAAGAATTAGTTGAATCAGACCACGATATAGCATCTTGAGGAACTCCTTCATCATTATAAAAAGCAAACCATCCTCCTGCATTTGGGAACCACAGACGATATCCGCCATCTATACAAACTCTTGAATTGACCACAATTTCTACCGTATTGCCACCATGAGACAACAGTAAATCCGTTGGAACAAGCGGGGCATTTCTTCCCCTGATCAAGGCAAAACCTTGCGGGGGAATTACCGTTCCGGGAGGAATGGAAAAGCCGCCACCGTAATTATACAAATCAGGAGCATTGTTTCCCAAAAAATAACTGGAACTGTCGACTGAATCACATTTATGAGGATTATACAACTCAATCCATTCTCCTCTTTGATCAGAATTTGTACCGTAAATAGAACCATCATAGGAAGCAGGGGCAAGCATTACTTCATTGATCAAAATAGAAGGCCCCTCATAGTAGCATCCTCTACATATTGTATTCAACGTTCCCGCCATCTCAACCTGTAACGGTTGAGTAGGAGCCAACATCAATGTGCGATCCCAATCATGAAAAGAGGGCAACGGCAAGTTGTGTACAGAATTCACCTGAATATTAAAACCGTATTGTCGAGAAAAAGCTCCAATTGTCCCCCTATCAAAAAGGCGAATTGTTTCTACTTTGAAAAACAGGTTACACCATATTTGCGCATTATTTGACGGAAAAATGTTAACTAAAGGAGAGGTTGTCTCTTCGACGATATGATAAGCAATATTTACTCTTGTAGCGAATGTGTTTTCTTTTGCCTTTAAGGGAAAGGCATGGATAGATATCATCCATAAAAATATGCTCATCAATAGGTTCAACCAAAAAAATGACTTATCATTCATTTTACTAATTTTAAATCACCTTTTATCATTTCCTTACAAACAATACATTCTATTAAAAGTAAAGTATTTACATCTTAATTTAACTTCATTTTTTAGTGTTAAATTACGTGAAAATCTTTGTTAACAACAATTTTTTAGCATCATAACATGAAAGAAAATAGAATGCAAAAATACATTTTTATTGACTTACTATACGCTTCCTACTTATTTTTATTATAGTTTCAAAATTCTAATCTGAAATTTAACCAATCACAGGTTTGTTTACTCTAAAAAATCATTTATTAACTTGTTATAGATAAAGAAATTTTGTTACATTTGCACCCGCAAACCGTAGAGGGTAAAGTGTATCAAAAAATCTATAAATAATATATAAAACGCTATATATCAGTAATTTAAAAACAATTATTAGAAATGGAAAAAATTAAATCATTAGCAGATTTGAAGAAAAAAAGAGATGAACTTCAATCTAACTTAAAATTGCGCGAGCAAGGGGATAATGTTGATAACCTTATCCAGGTAAAGGTAGCCATGGCAACCTGTGGAATTGCTTCGGGAGCTAAGCAGGTAATGGAAGTAATCATTAATGAGTGTAACAAACGTAATATTCAAGCAGTCGTAACACAAACCGGCTGTATGGGTTACTGTTATGCCGAACC
>JAVWBZ010000006.1:0-7881 GCA_036649255.1 Bacteroidales bacterium | reverse complement strand
AAGTTAAAAAACCTGGTCAAGAACCTGTTGTCTTCGGATATGTTACTCCGGCTAAAGCAGAAGAATTAGTTGCAAAATACATTGTTAGCAACGAATTATTAGATGGAGTTATTCCTGTTAATTACGATAAAATTGATAATAAATAAAAGGAGGTTTTCTAATGTCAAATTACAAGTATCATATTCTAATTTGCGGTGGCACAGGATGTAAAGCATCTAACAGTACGCAAATCCAAGCAAATTTTGTACAGCTGTTGGCTGACAAAAATTTATCAGACGACGTTCAAGTAGTAGTAACAGGTTGCTTTGGATTCTGTGAAAAAGGCCCCATCGTAAAAATGTTGCCCGATAATACATTCTACACTCAGGTAAAACCTGAAGATTGTCGTGAAATCATTGAAGAACATATCGTGAAAGGTAGAAAAGTAAGTCGTTTACTTTACACAAATCCTGAAAATGCAGAGCATGTTTCCGATTCAAAACACATGGGATTTTACAAAAAACAGATACGTATCGCTTTACGTAACTGCGGTTTTATAAATCCAGAAAATATTGAAGAATACATTGCACGCGACGGATATAAAGCTTTGGCAAGCGTATTGGAACAAAACGAACCACAAACTACGATTGACATCATTAAGAAATCAGGTTTAAGAGGTCGTGGTGGTGGTGGTTTCCCTACCGGGTTAAAATGGGAAATTGCAAGCAAAAACGCAGCAGATCAAAAATATATGATTTGTAATGCCGATGAAGGTGACCCCGGTGCTTTTATGGACCGTTCCATCTTGGAAGGTGACCCACACTCTATTATTGAAGCTATGGCAATAGGCGGCTTTTGTATTGGTGCAACCAAGGGGTTGGTTTACATTCGTGCTGAATATCCTTTGGCCATCGAGCGTTTAAAAACAGCTATCAACCAAGCTCGCGAATACGGCTTATTGGGAAAAAATATATTTGGTACCGATTTTAATTTCGATATAGAATTACGTTACGGTGCCGGTGCATTTGTTTGTGGTGAAGAAACCGCTTTGATCCATTCTATGGAAGGGAACCGCGGAGAACCTACTTTCAAACCTCCATTCCCCGCACAAGAAGGTTATTTGAAAAAACCGTCTAACGTAAACAATGTTGAAACTTTTGCCAATATTCCCGTTATTATTAACAAAGGGTGGGAATGGTTCTCCTCCATCGGTACAGAAAAATCAAAAGGGACCAAAGTATTTGCTTTGGCAGGTCAAATCAACAACGTAGGTTTGATTGAAGTTCCTATGGGAATTACCCTTCGTGAAGTTATTTACGAAATCGGTGGCGGTATCAAAAACGGTAAAAAATTCAAAGCCGTTCAAACCGGTGGTCCTTCAGGCGGTTGCTTGACAGAAAAATTCTTAGATGCTCCTATTGATTATGATAATTTACTTTCAGCAGGTTCTATGATGGGATCAGGCGGTATGATTGTAATGGACGAAACCAGTTGTATGGTTTCCGTGGCTAAATTCTATCTGGAATTTACCGTGGAAGAATCCTGCGGAAAATGTTCTCCTTGTAGAATCGGAAACAAGAGATTACATGAACTCCTTGACAAAATTACCCAGGGAAAAGGTACGGTCGAAGACCTTGAACAATTGAAAAACTTGAGTAAAGTTATTAAAGATACTGCATTATGCGGATTGGGACAAACTTCTCCAAACCCGGTATTATCCACTATCGATAACTTCTGGGATGAGTACATTGCACACGTTGTTGACAAAAAATGTCCTGCCGGCCAATGTAAAGCATTAAAACAATATGTAATTGACCCTGAACATTGTATCGGTTGTACCGCTTGTGCTCGTGCATGTCCGGTTGGTGCTATCAAAGGTGAAAAGAAAATGCCTCACGAAATCAACCAAGAAGTATGTATCAAGTGCGGTGCTTGCTACGAAAAATGTAAGTTTAACGCAATTAGTATTAAATAGAAAGGATTTAAATAATGGATACAATAAAATTAACTATAGATAATAAAGAAGTAGAAGTACAAAAAGGTACTACTATTTTGAAAGCAGCTCAACAAATAGGCATTGAAATTCCTACTCTTTGCCATTTTGAATTGGATGGATTGGGAATTCATAACAAACCCGGCGGATGCCGTATTTGTGTTGTTGAAGTTGCCGGACGTAAAAACTTAGCACCTGCTTGTGTTACAGAATGTATGCCCGACATGGTAATCAGAACCAATTCAATCCGCGTTATTAATGCTCGTAGAACCGTTTTGGAATTAATCCTTAGCGATCACCCTGCAGATTGTTTAAAATGTGCAAAGAGCGGTAACTGTGAATTACAAAACCTTGCTATTAAATTCGGAATCAGAGAAATACCATTCCAAGGAGAGCAATCTCAATATCAAATTGAGGTTTCCCCCTCTATCATTCGTGATATGAATAAATGTATTATGTGTCGTAGATGTGAAACCATGTGTAACGACTTCCAAACCGTGGGTGCATTATCTGCTATCGAACGTGGATTTCCGGCCGTAGTTTCAACCGCTTTCAAGCAACACCTTGATCATTCTCCTTGTACATTCTGTGGGCAATGTGTAGCTGTTTGCCCCGTAGGTGCATTGACTGAAGTTGACCACACTCCGAAAATTATCCGTGCCATCGCAGACGAAAAGAAAACCGTAGTCGTTCAAGTTGCACCTGCCGTTCGTGTCGCATTGGGTGAAGAATTCGGTATGAAACCCGGTAGCATCGTAACAGGTAAATTAACCGCAGCATTGAAAGCCTTAGGTTTTAATTATGTTTTTGACACCGACTGGAGCGCCGACTTAACCATTATGGAAGAAGGAACCGAATTATTAGGTCGTTTAACCAAATATTTAAACGGCGATAAAGATGTTAAACTTCCTATTTTAACTTCTTGCTGTCCTGCATGGGTTAGTTTTTTCGAATATCAGTTTCCTGAACTGAAAGACATTCCATCTACAGCAAAATCACCTCAACAAATGTTTGGTGCTATTGCAAAATCTTATTTCGCAGACAAAATCGGAATAAAACGTGAAGATATGATCGTGGTATCCGTTATGCCTTGTCTTGCTAAGAAATACGAATGCGGACGTGACGAATTTAAAGTAAATGGAAATCCGGATGTTGATTATTCAATCTCTACCCGTGAACTTGCCCATTTGATTAAACAAGCCAATATTGATTTTTCTACTCTTCCTGAAGAAAAATTTGATACTCCTCTTGGTGATTCTACGGGTGCTGCTGTTATTTTCGGTACTACCGGTGGAGTAATCGAAGCTGCTTGCCGTACCGCTTACGAGGTATTTACTGGCAAAACTCTTCCTAAAATCGATTTTGAAGAACTTCGCGGTTTAGAAGGAATCCGTTCTGCTACAATTGATATGAACGGAACTCCGATCCATATCGGAATTGCACACGGTTTGAGCAATGCTCGTAAATTATTGGAACAAATCAAAAGAGGCGAATGTCAATTCCATGCTATTGAAGTAATGGCTTGCCCCGGCGGTTGTATCGACGGTGGTGGACAACCTTCACACCATGGCAACAGTGACGTTATCAAAGCTCGTTGGGAAGCTATTTACGAAGCAGACAGAAACATGCCTATCCGTAAATCTCACGAAAATCCTTCTATCCAAGCTATTTACAAAGAATTTTTAGGTGAACCTTGTGGACACAAATCTCATGAATTACTCCATACGCACTATTTCGATAAAAAACCTACTATTGAAATCGATTTGGACAAATAGTAGCCATTTATTAATTTCGTAAAAATTAAAATTATGTCAAGTATAAAAATTAAAATCCAAAAAGAAAACAGAGAAAAAATCGTTGAGATCTGTAAATCTTTTAATAACTGCCCAGGGGAATTAATAAATGTGTTACATCAAACACAAAACTTCCTTGGATATCTTCCGGCAGAAGCTCAAGAAGTAATTGCACAAGAGTTGAAAATACCCACTGCCAAAGTTTATGGTGTAGTATCTTTCTACTCATTCTTTACCATGATTCCAAAGGGAGAACATCCTGTTTCCGTTTGTATGGGAACCGCTTGCTACGTTCGTGGCGCAGAAAAAGTATTAGACGAATTCAAATTATTACTCGGAATGAACATTGGCGAAACCTCTGCTGACGGTAAATTCTCATTGGCATCTTTACGTTGCGTGGGAGCTTGCGGTTTGGCACCAGTTGCATTAGTAGGCGAAAAAGTTTACGGACGTTTGGCCGCCGATGACGTAAGAGGCATTTTGGAAGAATATAAAAACTAAAATGATCATGATCTAAGAGGATTATGTATTCATTAGATCTTCAAGAGGCTGTTCAAAAATTTTTTGAACAGCCTCTTTTATGATACTTTTCTCCTTAACTCTTTTCTTATCTGCAATTTACTACTGAGAATTATCCTTTTGATGAACAACAATCACTCATTGGGAATATTATCCGTAATTTGATCAGACTCTTTATATCTATCAAAGTGATTTTCTCTCTCTACAAAAGAGTACCCCGAAATAAATCCTCGGCCCGGTTACAAAATCGGGCTGGGGATTTGTTATATTCATGATGTAATCGAGTTTTACAATCAGATGTAATTTCGGCGTTACGGCATACTCAAACCCCATAAAAGGAGTTAGTAGGCCCACTCCGTATTTTCTATACGTGGCATGGCCTTCTTCCACAAAATCGGTATGAGAATTATCAAGTAGTGTTAAATTTTTCACGCCACCACCACCCAATGTTCCTCCCACAAAAAGGGTAAATTTTTCAATTATCCATTGGCAATCCATCAAAAAGCCTCCCCATCCCAACTGAACGAAACTTCCATTTTTACCATATTGCAAATTTGTACTATAACCTTCCGTACCAATACGCAAATGTTTTCCAAAATGAAACCGAAGCACGCCGCCAATACCCCACGGAGTTCCTTTCATCTCTTTACTTCCTATAAAATTATGATGGGCATCATACACCGTGGATTTTCCTCCAAACACATAACCGGTATGTAACATCATTCCACCTGAAAATGCCTTATAGTGCATTTTCTTTTTTATCGTTTCTTGTGCAGGAGAATAAAATATTGTCAAGAAAAAGCAAAGCAAAAAAATATATTTCAGGTACATGTAGGGTGGATCTTAATTTGTATCTCGTTCATTTTTATCTAACAATGATTCTTCGACCAATTCTAAGAACGGTATTTTGGCTGATACCATTCAATTTACATATATTGACAATGGTTGTTTTATACTTTACAGCCAATCTGCCTAATGTATCCCCGGAACGAATGGTGTGAGTCACCCTGCCCGAAGCTGCCATAGACTCTTTATCGGTTTGTCCGTAATGAGAATAAATATTGAAATAGTGTTTTTTCAAAGTAAAAATAGAATCTCTAAGCGTGCCCGTTTCAAAACAGATGAGACGTTCTGGGTCGAAAGCCTTTCCCATATAACGAGTTTCAAAATGAAGGTGAGGCCCCGTACTGCGTCCCGTATTTCCGCCATATCCAAGCACTTCTCCCGCTTTTAGCACTTCATTTTCTTCAACCACAATCTTCGAAAGATGTCCATAATAAGTTTCCAATCCATTGTTATGACGAATGATTACCAGATTACCGTATCCTCCAGTTTTTCCCGATACTTCAGCCACCCGTACTTTCCCATCAAAAGCGGCTCGAATGGTATCACCCACGGTCAAAGGAATATCTGCTCCTCGATGCTCCCGTGATTTCCGAACACCATACTTGGATCCGACCTTTCTTACAATGGGAGGGAAAAAACCGTTTAAAGAATCAATCAATAATAAGTTAACCTCTTTGGGCAACATCGCCAACGTTATTTCAGAATAAGCATGCAATCTTTCAGAGTCAAAATTTTCATCCATCAATGCTTCGTCAATCACTGGATGTCCCAAATCCACATATTCCCAAGTATAATCATTATAAATGATAATCTTGGTATATTTATCTTGGGTATCAAGGGTATCAACCGCCTTTCGACTATTTGCCTGAAGCATGTCAGCTTGAGGTTCTTCTACGGTTTCCTGGGAAAAAAGCGAAATGTTAACGGACAGCAAAAAAAATAAGGATAATAGTTTTTTCATTCTTTAATTTTAGTAAAACATAGTTTTTTATAACTCCATTTCATCAAAATTATTTTATACAAAAGCCATTTTTTATAGAAAAATAACCCGTATCCTAATCTTAATTCCATCCCATCCATCATGGCAGGAAAAATACCCACAACAACCATTCCTATGATCCTATTTTTCAAATAGAGATTAATAAAACAACAAGTTCTCACATGATAATCCTTTTGTTCATATTGATTATATGGTCAACTTGACTCCCACAAACACCGTTCGGGGTAAAGTAGGGCCATAGATATAACCGGCATCTCTGAACTCACCCTGATCATAATCCTTCTGGTAGCTGTCAACTATATTTTTAATTCCTCCGTTTACCTGCAAGATGATATTTTCCTGTAATTTTATATCGTAAGACAATTTCAGATTAAGATCAAAGAAAGAGGGAGTAATCTCTTCCCTATCCTCTGGAATATAGCCGGCAAAATGCTGTACCAGCATGCTTCCCGTATAAATTCCCGACAAAGAGATATTAAATCGTGTGAAAGGAGTATATAAAAATGTAAGAAAACCGTAAGTATCAGGCGAACGATACATTTTCTTTTGAGGAGCCACACTTTCGCTCCATTTCTGCGGTTGTTTGTAAAGACTTTGCTGATAGGTAAAACCGAACTGTATCTCCATCGGCTTAAAAGGAATGATCTTCCCTTCAAAATTTACACCAGCCACCACAGCACCCGAACCGTTGGTACGTTCTAATATAAGATTTCCATTTTGATCGCGTCCTTTTTCTTCCAATACAAACACTCTGTTTAAATCCGTGTAAAAACCTTCTATTAAAAAAGTAAGGGCCATTTTGTGCCATTTTTTATTAAAATCGACCGAAAGATTAACACTGTTTGATTTTTCCGATTTCAAATCAGGATCCATCTGTATCAAAGAGACATTTCCTCCGACAGCCGTAATATGCAAATCTTCATCAAAAGCTTGGGGTGCTCTGAATCCGCTGGCATATCCTGCCCGCAGACTCACCCATGAAAACGGAGAATAACGTACGTTGGCTCTTGGGCTTACAATAGGCTTTTTAATCAAATTATGCCGATCCAACCGAGCCCCTATCAAAATCGACCATTTCGCATTTTTCCACTCATTCTGTAAATAAAGACTATAAATATTGATTTTTTGGTCAATCACCCGATGATATCCCAAAGCTTCATCATGCAAAGCATTATAGTTAAACTCAAATCCGGTCGTGAGCGTGGCTGGCATAAAAAGAAATTTTTTCATGGTCAGCACATACTGCAATCCCGTTACACTGGCCAAATCGCGAGTATTTCCATAAGCATTTGGATCTTTGCCTGCTCCATAATAACTTTGACGATTAATATGTTGCAACGACGAATATATCTCAAACCAATGTTTACTGTTTTTAAGAAATAGATCATATTTTAATCCTGCACAATGAATATTGTGTTCTGTCTGTTCGGCAATATCGGCTTCGTGCGGAGGCAGGTCCAACTGGTTTCCTCCACGACGAAACTCCGCAATGGTATGATATTCTACCGTAAGTTTGGTAAAGGAACTTGTCCGGTAAAAACCCCTGAAACCTATGTTTTTAGAATTAATTTTTCCGATTTCCGTAAATCCGTCTCCATCATAATCAAAAGGCAATCTTTGTCGTGCCGAGGCAAAAAGGGTAACCCCTGCCCTGTTGTTATTGGAAACAACCGAAGCATTTAAATGGGTATTCACATCTGGCGTTTTTCCTCCGATCAAACCGGTTGTATTGCTTACTGTAACCGAATTAA
>JAVWBZ010000005.1:0-18604 GCA_036649255.1 Bacteroidales bacterium | reverse complement strand
CTATTGCCGCATCTACATACTCAATTCCTATCACAGATTTTGCCTGTTTTGCCAAAAAATTGGCAATGGTGCCGGTACCCGTGTAAAGGTCATATACTATTTCAGTATTTGTTATTTGAGCAAATTCTCTGACTATTTTATATAAATGGTGAGCTTGTTCACTATTGGTTTGATAAAAAGATACGGGACCTATTTTAAACGATAAATCTTCCATTTTCTCTCTGATAAATGAATTTCCTTTGTAGGTTATGATTTCCAAATCGGTAATGGTATCATTTAATTTGGTATTGACCACATATTGTAAAGAGTTGATTTCCGGGAATTGATCTGCCAAAAACTGCATCAGCTTCATTGTTTTTTCATTTTTTTCAGTCATAACCATAATAACCATCAGTTCTTGGGTAGAGGTAGTACGAATAATCATGTTTCTCAAGATTCCTTCATGATTCCGAATATTATAAAAGTCTATTTCATTTTCCAAGGCAAATTTCTTAACGGCCAAACGAATATCATTACTTGGATCGGTTTGTAAATAACATTTTTCAATATCCAATACTTTATCGAATTTACCCGGAATGTGAAAACCAAGGCCTCTAACTTCCAATTTTTCACCACGATCTTGTTTATTCATGTCTTCTTCATCTAGCCAACGTAAATTCGAAAAAGTAAATTCCAATTTGTTTCTGTAGAAATACTTTCTTTCAGAAGGAATAATGGTTTCTATTTCAGGATACTCAAATTTTCCAATGTATTTAAAATTATCATTTACTTGTTTTTGTTTGTAATGAAGTTGTGTGGCATAATCCATAATTTGCCATTTGCATCCTCCGCACAATCCGAAATGTGCACATACTTTTTCTACTCTATCCGGAGAAGCTTTTTTCAGTGCTATCATATTGGCTTCTGCATAGCCTCTTTTCTTTTTAAAGACTTGAACATCTACCACATCACCGGGTACTACAAAGGGAACAAAAATTGTTAACCCGTTTTGTTTTCCAACAGCTTTTCCCTCAGAACCGGCATCTATAATTTCTAGATTTTCAATATTATAATACTTCATTATTTACTCTTTTGAATGTTATTTTTTTAATACTTTAGTTTTGTTTTTGATAAACAAACAGGATTATTTCTTTTGATAAAAGCCCATTTCATCGATATGTTTTTCAACAGTTTTTGGCAATAGATATTTAACACTTTTTTTTTGTTTGATACTTTCTCTGATCATGGTAGCCGAAATTTCAATTTTGGGTGCTTCTACACTGATTACATTGGATTGTTGTTTATATTTTCCTCCATCATAGCCATGGCGTGGGTAAAGATAAATACGATAATGATCAAGAATAAAATCGTAATTTTTCCATTTTTCAATATTTTCCAAGTTATCTTCTCCCATAATTAAGGAGAATTGTTTTTGGGGATATTTTTCACTCAAGCAAAGCAGGGTGTATGAGGTATAGGACGGATAAGGTAATTTAAACTCAATATCGCAGGCACGAAAACGAAAATCATCTTCAATGGCCAACTTAACCATATAAAGTCTATGGTGTTCATCTAGCAGATTTTCTTTCTTTTTTAACGGATTGCAGGGAGAAATGACAAACCATATTTCTTCCAAATCTGTGTTTTCAACTAAATATTCCGCAATAATAAGATGTCCAATATGGATGGGATTAAATGAACCAAAATAGAGTCCTACTTTTTGCATTTGTTCAAAAAAATTTGAGTGCAAAGGTACAACAAAACCATGAAATTTCTGTTATGAATAAATCAGTTCAAATAAAGCAATGCCTCATAACATCTTAATACCCTTTTTGCTCACCCTTTTTGCCGGCTTGGCTACAGGTATCGGAAGTTTAATAGCGTTGTTGGCACATCGTACCAATAAGAGGTTTTTATCCTTTTCATTAGGTCTTTCTGCCGGGGTTATGATTTATGTGGCCTTTGTTGAAATTTTCAAAGATTCTCAAACCGTTTTAGCTGCCGAATTGGGTACTAAATTTGGCTTGGGGATCAGTGTAGTCTGTTTTTTTGCAGGGATGTTGTTGATAGGAATCATTGATAAATTGGTTCCTTCTTATGAAAACCCGCATGAAATACGTTCGGTTGAAAGTTTAAATACACCCCCTCCCAAAAGTAATTTGATGCGGATTGGTTTGATGACGGCGTTGGCCATAGGGATTCATAATTTCCCGGAAGGTATTGCTACTTTTACTGCGGCTTTGGAAAGTTCATCCTTGGGAATTGCGATTGCCGTGGCCGTGGCTATTCATAATATTCCGGAAGGCATTGCGGTGTCAATTCCCATTTTTTATGCGACAGGCAGTCGGAAAAAGGCTTTTCGATTATCGTTTTTATCGGGATTGGCCGAACCCATAGGAGCTCTTCTTGCTTATCTTGTTTTAATGCCTTTTATGAGTCCCACCATGATGGGATGTATTTTCGGCATTGTATCGGGCATTATGATTTATATATCGTTAGATGAACTGCTTCCAGCGGCTCGTGAATATGGAGAACACCATCTTGCCATCTATGGATTGGTAACAGGTATGGCTATTATGGCATTAAGTTTAATTTTATTGGCATAATCCTGTCAGGATATTTCCTTTTTTTGTATTTTTGCCGCCGAGTGATTGCCACTTTAGCTCAGTTGGTAGAGCAACGCATTCGTAATGCGTAGGTCGCGAGTTCGAGTCTCGCAAGTGGCTCTACTTCTTTTTAACCAATTTCTTTTTTATATCATTCAATTTCATTAAAGCTTCAACCGGAGTTAACGAGTCAATGTCCAAGTCCACTATTTGATCTTTAATGTCCAACAATAAAGGATCGTCCAAGGCTATAAAACTTAATTGATAGCCTGTTTCTTTTTTGGAGATAACGGTTTTCTGCTTTTCATTTCCGCTACGACTTTCTTCCAGTTGTTGCAAAACTTCATCAGCTCTGCGTAAAACTTGTTGAGGCATACCGGCCATACGGGCCACATGGATACCAAAACTGTGTTCACTTCCACCTTTCTCCAACTTCCTTAAAAAAAGAATTTTATTATTTATCTCTTTAACGGAAACGTGAAAATTTTTTATCCTTGGAAATTGATCAGCCATATCGTTAAGTTCATGATAGTGAGTAGCAAACAATACTTTGGCGCGATACTGTTTATGTTCATGTAAAAATTCGGCTATAGACCAAGCAATGGAGACTCCGTCGTAAGTACTGGTTCCCCTTCCTATTTCGTCTAATAAGATCAAACATTTACTGGAAATATTATTAAGAATGCTGGCTGTTTCGTTCATTTCTACCATAAAAGTAGACTCTCCTGTTGAAATATTATCCGATGCTCCTACACGGGTGAAAACCTTATCTACAATTCCTATTTCGGCAGCTTCCGCCGGTACAAAACATCCCATTTGAGCCATCAATACAATCAAAGCAGTTTGTCTTAGTAAAGCCGATTTACCTGACATGTTAGGACCTGTAATGATCATAATTTGTTGTTTTTCATTATCTAAATAGATATCATTGGCTACATAAGATTCGCCGGGAGGTAATTGTTTCTCAATAACAGGATGCCTTCCGTTTTTAATTTTAATGGAAATACCTTCTTCTATCTTTGGTTTGGTATAATGATTTTCTATAGACACGAGAGCAAAACAAAGCAATACATCCAAACGGGCAATTAACCGAGCATTGAGCTGAATCATCGGAATATAATCCAATAAGCTTATTATTAATTCGTTGAATAATTTCGTTTCTATTTCCAGAATTTTATCCTCTGCTCCTAATATTTTCGTTTCCAATTCTTTGAGTTCTTCCGTGATATAGCGTTCCCCATTGGTCAGTGTTTGTTTTCTGATCCACTCTTGTGGAACTCGTTCTTTATGGGTATTGGTTACTTCAAGATAGTATCCGAAAACGTTATTAAATCCTATTTTTAAAGATGAAATGCCAGTGGCTTCCGATTCACGGTGTTGAATATCGGCCAAAATTTGCTTGCTATTGGTTGCTAACGAAAGTAATTCATCCAAATCTGCCTCTACTCCTTTGTTGAAAACTCGTCCTTTGTTGATGGCAACTGGAGGCTCTTCCTGAATTTCGGTTTCAATTCTTTTGCAAATTAACAAACAGGGATTCAGTTGTTCTGCAATTTTTTCCAATGCACCGTGTTGAGCTTTTTCACAAAAATGTTTAAGTTCTTCCACTGCTCGAAGCGATTTAGCCAATTGTAAAACTTCTCGTGGATTGATTTTACCGGTGGCAATTTTAGATACCAATCTTTCTATATCTCCAATATTTTTAATGGTAGCCAAAATATCTTCCGAAAATTGTTCTTTGTCAATGAAATGTTTAACAATAGAGAGCCTTTCTTCGATCATTACTTTTTCTTTCAGGGGAAGTACCAGCCATTTACGAAGCATGCGAGATCCCATAGGAGTTTGAGTTTTATCTAAAATATGCAACAAGGTAACCGCATTTTCATTGGGAGAGTGAATCAATTCCAAATTACGAATAGTAAATCGGTCAAGCCAAACATAATGTTCTTCTTCAATTCTATTGATTTTGTTGATGTGCTGTATTTTATGATGTTGTGTTTCATACAGATAATGAAGGGCGGCTCCAGCAGCAATTACTCCATGATTTAAATTTTCAACGCCGAATCCTTTCAACGATTTGGTTTGAAAATGTTTGGTCAGTAAATCTAAAGTATAATCGGAAGTAAACACCCAATCGTCAAAAGTGGTGAGTAACATTTTTTCTCCGAAATGTTCTTTAAAATCAGCCATTTTATTTTTCTGAATGACCATTTCGGAAGGTTTGAAGTTCTGAAGTAGTTTGTCAATGTAATCAGAATTTCCTTCCGCCAAATAAAATTCTCCGGTAGAAATATCCACAAAAGCAATACCGCTCAGTTTTTCATTATAGTGAATAGCCCCTAAAAAATTATTTTCTTTTTGTTCCAACACTCTATCATTGGTAGAAACTCCGGGTGTAACCAATTCAATGATACCCCGTTTTACAATGGTTTTAGTTAACTTCGGATCTTCCAGTTGTTCGCAGATAGCCACACGTAAACCTGCTCTTACCAATTTTGGAAGATAAGAATCGATGGAATGATGAGGGAAGCCTGCCAATTCGATAAAAGAACCAGATCCGTTGGCTCGTTTGGTGAGTATAATTCCCAATACTTGTGATGCCTTGATCGCATCTTCTCCGAAAGTTTCATAAAAATCGCCAACCCGAAAAAGTAAAATTGCATCGGGATGTTGTGATTTAAACTGATTATATTGCTTCATCAAAGGAGTTTCAGCATATTTTGCCATGGTAATGTTAAATTTTGAAAGGGCAAAATTACGGAAAATTATTGTTTTAGTTTGATAGAAAGAAGCTAAAATAATTCATCATGATTTTTCTGATTGTTTTTATAAAACAAAAGATATTTAAAATTAACGATTTTTGATATCTTTGCAGACTTAATAAATATATCTTGCAAACCATTACGATTTTAGGACCTACTGCTACCGGCAAAACTCGTTTGGCTACCAGATTGGCAAATGAGATAGGAGCCGAAATTGTCAGTGCCGATTCCCGACAAGTATATCGTAGCATGGATTTAGGTACCGGAAAAGATTTGGCCGATTATGAAATAGAGGGTATTAAAATTCCTTACCATCTTATTGATTTAGTGGAACCTGGTACGGAATACAATGTTTTTCAGTACCAACAAGCAGCCCACAAGGCGATGAGAGAAATTGAAAAAAAAGGAAAGAAAATAATTCTATGTGGAGGTAGTGGAATGTATATAGAGGCAATTTTAAAAGGATACAAACTGTTTCCCGTTCCCGAAAATATTGAATTGCGAAATACATTAGCCCAAAAACCGATTGGAGAGCTCATTCAAATATTGACCTCTTTTCGTTCTTTGCACAACCATACCGATACATGTGAGTATGATCGTTTGACAAGAGCTATTGAAATAGAATTATATTACCAACAACATCCTGAAATTCAAGAATTTTCTCAACCGGTCTCTTCCGTCATTTTTGGTTTAAAAGGAGATCGTGATTTGATAAGAACCAGAATTACGAAGAGATTGAAAGAACGTTTGGAAAACGGTATGCTGGAGGAGGTTGAAAATTTAATTAAGACAGGCGTAAATCAAGAACAATTAATACGATATGGGCTTGAATATAAATATATTACTTTATATCTTCAACGTCAAATCGATTATGAAACTTTGTTTACGAAATTAAATACGGCGATTCATCAATTTTCGAAACGACAAATGACATGGTTCCGAAAAATGGAACGCAGTGGTTTCAATATATATTGGATTGATATTGCTTTATCGGAAGAAGAAAAGTTGGCCGAAATTTTTAAAATTTACAACCCAAAGTAGCTACAATTCTGTGGGTATTATATTTAATTTGAGCAGCGTTTACATATTTGGAACCATAGAGCCAATAATCTTCCTTGGAAGTATTATAAATATAGGCCAGATCAAATAAAAACCGTTTTGTACGAAAACCTAAACCACCCGAAATGGCATGTGAAGAGGCGTCATTAATTTTATCTTTATAAGGAGATGATTTATAATGATAACCGGCACGTAATAGAAAACTATTGGTAATATATACTTCGGCTCCTACGCGAACTTTGTGGCAGGCTCCATATTTATTTTGGATGTTATTATTTTCTTCAATAAAAGAGTAATCGATGGCATACATTTTTGACATGGCATAACTGGTAAATTCATATTCTGCACTTATAAAAGCGCGTTTTTGAATTAAAAATGCCACGCTTCCTATTGCTTTTAATGGGGTGGTAAGTGAATATTTGTATTCATTGGAGTAATCGAATAAACCTGAATTTTTTCCATTATCATAGTACGACGTCATTTCTCTATAATAAGAGTCTCGCAGGGTGGGGTAGTATGTGGGGGTATGAAAAGCGGCACCGATTCTTAAAAATTTGGCAGCTTGATAAATAATCCCTAATTTTAAATTGATTCCGGTCCCTTTTACTCTTAAATTATCTTTGATCGTATAGGATGTAATACCGCTGAGTGCTTCTCCCGAGACAGCTTCCTTGTAAATACCTCTTTCTTGATATTTAAGAAAAGGAACTCCTATAGTGGCCCCTATAAAAAATTTATCATTGTAATTTCCTCCAAAGGAAAAAGTCATTTCATCAATGCCTCCCGAAGTTTCCGTTGAACGGCTTTGATTCAAGGACTGTTTTTCAAAAGGAGAATCATATTGTTTGAACCCAACCGAATCTATCATCCATGTCTGATAAGCCAACCATTCATCTCCCTGTAAATTTCCCGGTATATTACCATTGGCTTTGTTCACAATCTCATCCATCATGGAACTGTTATTGCTCATTCCTTCTATTCTGAAAGCATTATTAAAGTCTGAAATCCGATTATAACCGTATCCAAATTGAATGGATTTCCATAAGGAATTATTAATGGGGAAACTCAATACGAAGCCGACATTTGAAAGAGAATAATTGGTATGATTGGTATAGACACTGGAACCATTATAGGAAGACCGATTGTTAAAAACAGATACCATCATAGGAGTAAAGACAGCTTCACTTTTCTTGTAAAGACCAATTCCGGCAGGATTCACACTAAGCGAGGAAAAATCACCCCCTACGGCGCCGAATGCTCCACCAGCACCCATAAAACGAGCCGTTCCTTGCCAATCGGTTTGTGAAAAACGAAAAGCATCTCTATCACTTTGTCCCGTTAAAGAAACCAAAATGCCAACTGTCAAAAACCCGATGAAAAGTATTTTTTTCATATTTTCTAAGTTTATTAAATTATTTATTGTTTTTCACAAATCAATCAAGATACTTTAAGTTTATGTTGCTTTCCTAATTGTTGTTATTATCTTCTGACTCCTCTAGTTGAACTACTTGAATTACTGGAAGATCCAGACGATCTTGAACTTGAAGAGGGAGCGGTACCACGACTTGAAGACGGAGCAGAATAAGATGAACCGCGAGAAGAAGAGCTAGGAGTTGAATAAGTGGGACGTGACGACGAATTTTGTTGTTGATTCGGAGTAGAATAAGAATTATTATTTCTTGGAGGGGTGGAATAAGAATTTTGCGTAGGTTGAGTGTTGGAAGGAGATCTAGAAGTAGATGGTCTGGAAGTGGAATTATGATCTTGAGACTGGTAAGTCGGTGTGAGACGCGAATTGGATGGACGATAACCGCTATTTATGGTGTTTCCTGCAGGATTACTATTCATTTTTTGTTGTGTAGATTGATTGTTTTGAATAGGAGAGGAGATAGAAGGACGAGGCCCTGTTGGTTTAGTTATATTATTGTTTTCGAAAGTTGTATTAGGTCTTGTAGGAACTTTTTGGGACTGTTCGGTTTTGTTTCCAGATTGATTACGAAAAGGAGAGGAGATGGAAGGACGGGTACCCACATTATTTCCAGAATTAGGTTTATTGATTGCGGGGTTGTTAATGGTGTTGTTGGAATTTTCTTTATTAGCAGTTGACCCTTGGCTCCCAATAATAGAAGGTTTGGTGTTCGGAACAGGCTGATTCGTTATATTATTGATAGTAGTGTTTGGATTTATTTTGTTGGGAGTTTCTTTATTGGCGGTTGATTCTTGGCTCCCGATAATAGAAGGTTTAGTGTTTGGAACAGGCTGATTCGTTATATTATTGATAGTAGTGTTTGGATTTATTTTGTTGGGAGTTTCTTTATTGGTGGTTGATTCTTGGCTCCCGATAATAGAAGGTTTAGTGTTTGGAACAGGTTTGGTCGTTGTACTACCGGTGGAACCAGAACTACCCCCACTGGAAATGATTTGATCATATTTTTGATTGAAACTTTGTGGCGTAACTCCGCGACTGGTAGCAACTGCTTTTGGATTATCTTTATCTGATCTATATCCGTCGGGTCTGTTTCCTCTTTCGTTGTGATTGGCACTTCCATTGGAAGGTCCTACGTTATTACGATGTCCATAGTAGTAAGATCGGTTTCCATCATAATTATTATGATAATAACCTGCATAAAAACCGTTGTAATAACCATCATAAAAACCATTATAATAACCGTTCCAATAAGGACTTGGCCAATGACAACCCCAGCCCCAACCCCAAGACAAGCCAGAAGAATAATAACCATATCCGTAATAATAAGGACGATAATAAGAGGTTGGCCACCACCAATCATATCCCAAATAAATACTCATTCCCCAACTTGAAGGATAGTAGTCGTACCAATACAAATTGGTAAAATAGGGATCATAATAATTCCATCCGTCATACAAATCGGAATGAAACCTACGGATTCGAGAGCTATAATAATAATCGTAATAATCGTCATCATTATAAAAATAGTTGTTGGTAACATAAGCGTTACCTTCTTCATCGTAATAAGTTTCAGAATTAGATTGTTTCAATTGTTCGTTTTGATTGGCTCCGATATAGCTACTATTGGATGTATCACTTTCCAAATTATAATTCTGTTCGGCAGGTGATTTTTTTTGAGCAACATATTGAACGGCATATTGTTGATCATCACTTGTGGTATAAACGTCATCATAATAAACCGTAGAACTCATCTGGCAAGAGGTGAGAAAGATAGCTGCTATGATTATCGGAAGCAAAATTTGTTTTTTCATAATAAACCTCCTTAAATTTAAGTGCATAATTTTTACTATTTTTGCACACTGTTTTTTAAAGACTACAAAGATAGTAAAAAGTTAATTTTAAACATACAATAATGGCAAAAAGTTTTACAACACGCGAAGAAAATTACGCTCAATGGTATAATGACATTGTAAAAAAGGCTGATTTAGCGGAAAATTCGGCAGTTAGAGGATGTATGGTAATTAAACCTTATGGGTATGCAATTTGGGAAAAAATGCAATCGGCTTTGGATAAAATGTTTAAAGATACGGGGCATGTAAATGCTTATTTTCCACTTTTTATTCCAAAATCTTTTTTTAGTCGTGAAGCGCATCACGTAGAAGGTTTTGCTAAAGAATGTGCTGTCATTACGCATTATAGATTAAAAAACGATCCTAATGGAGGCGGTGTTATAGTGGATCCCGAAGCAAAATTGGAAGAAGAACTGATTGTAAGACCCACTTCCGAAACCATTATTTGGGATACCTATAAAAATTGGATTCAATCGTACCGAGATCTTCCTATTTTATGCAACCAATGGGCCAATGTAGTAAGATGGGAAATGAGAACACGTCTTTTTCTTCGTACTGCCGAATTTTTATGGCAGGAAGGCCATACTGCTCATGCTACCCGTGAAGAGGCTTTGGTTGAAACAGCTAAAATGCTTGATGTGTATGCTGATTTTGCCGAAAAATTTATGGCTATGCCCGTTGTGAAAGGGGTAAAATCACCCAATGAAAGATTTGCTGGAGCCGATGATACTTATTGTATTGAAGCTTTGATGCAAGATGGAAAAGCTCTTCAAGCCGGAACATCACATTTTCTTGGACAAAATTTTGCCAAGGCATTTGATGTAAAATTTCTCAATAAAGAAAATCAATTAGAATATGTCTGGGCTACCTCATGGGGCGTTTCCACCAGATTGATTGGAGCTTTAATCATGACTCATTCTGATGATAACGGATTGGTTTTACCTCCAGCATTGGCTCCTATTCAAGTTGTGATTGTTCCTATCTATAAAAATGAAGAACAATTGAAGGAAATTTCAGCTAAAATAGAACCTTTGGTGCAAAAGTTAAAAACTAAAAATATTACCGTTAAATATGATGATGACTCCAAACGCTCGGGATGGAAATTTAACGAATATGAATTAAAAGGGGTTCCTGTGCGAATTGCGATTGGTCCAAGAGATTTGGAAAATAATCAGGCTGAAGTGGCCCGCCGCGATACGTTGGAAAAAATGACCTTACATTTTGATTCATTAGAAGTTGAAATAGAAAAACTATTGAAAGATATTCAGCAGAATTTATATAATAAGTCATTGAAATTCAGGGAAGAAAATACTCGTACAGCCGATACGTGGGAAGAATTTATTGACATTTTGGATCATCAGGCCGGATTTGTTTATGCTCATTGGGACGGTACTCCCGAAACCGAAGAATTAATCAAGGAAAAAGCCAAGGCTACCATCCGTTGTATTCCATTCAATAATCCCCAGGAAGAAGGAAAATGTATCCTGACTGGTAATCCTTCCAAACAACGCGTACTTTTTGCTCGTTCTTATTAGTTTACATATTTTATTTGCTCATTTTATTACTCTTATTATTCGTCATTAAAGTTTTCCTTTTATGAATGATTCAAGATTAACAGCCTTCCAACGATTATTAGATATTATGGATGAACTAAGGGTAAAGTGCCCTTGGGATAGCAAACAAACTTTTGACAGTTTGCGCTATTTAACCATTGAAGAAACTTATGAACTTTCGGATGCCATTCTTGACAAGAAATATGATGATATTGGGAAGGAGTTGGGAGATTTAATGTTACATATCGTTTTTTATGCAAAAATTGGAGCCGAACAAAATAAATTCGACATCACTTCGGTATTAAATGGTATTTGTGAAAAACTGACCCGACGCCATCCTCATATTTTCAGCGATGTTCAGGTAAGTAGTGCGGATGATGTAAAACATAACTGGGAGAG
Organism: Bacteroidales bacterium; assembly: GCA_036649255.1. Lineage (GTDB taxonomy): Bacteria > Bacteroidota > Bacteroidia > Bacteroidales > WCHB1-69 > JAVWBZ01. The sequence continues at coordinate 6,967 of JAVWBZ010000005.1, read as the reverse complement.
AATTAAATTGCAAGAAGGAAATACATCTGTTTTGGGTGGTGTGCCTGTTTCTTTACCGGCGATGGTGAAATCTCACCGGATTCAAGAAAAAGCGCGTGGAATCGGATTCGATTGGAACCATAGTGAACAGGTGTGGGATAAAGTTCAAGAAGAGATCAATGAATTTAAAGTAGAAGTAGAGGCGCAATCGGATCAAATAGAAGACGAATTTGGCGATATTCTGTTTGCCCTGATCAATTATGCTCGGTTTATCAATATCAATCCGGAAGATGCTTTGGAAAAGACCAACCGGAAATTTATCAAGCGTTTCCAATATATGGAGATCAAAGCAAAAGAGCAAGGTCGTTCGCTCTCTGATATGACTCTTAATGAAATGGAAGCTATTTGGCAAGAAGCTAAAAAGCAATAGCAATTTCAAATGGAAATCAATTTTAAAGTTCCTTTTTGGCAAATCATTTATGATGCCTTGGTGAAAAGTTCAAAGGTTGTATGGATGATGGCCAAAATCATGATTCCCTTATCGTTTGTCATCAAAATATTGCAACAATTCGGATTAATGGAATATATTGGAGAGGTATTGGCTCCGGTAATGAATCTGATGGGATTGCCCGGTGAAATGGGAATTGTGTGGGCAAGTGCCATGTTGGTTAATATTTATGCTGGTATGATGGCCTATTTTATTCTTTTGCCTTCTTTGGCCGATCCTCTTACCATTGCCCAAGTAACAGTACTGTCTACTGTCTTGTTGGTTGCCCATACTTTTCCCATAGAAGCATTAATTGCCAATAAATGTGGCGTTAGACTCTGGTTTGTCTTGTTGGGGAGAATTGTCCCGGCCATTCTTTTCGGAACAGTGCTCAATTTCATATACAGTACCTTTCATTTACTTAATGAACCGTCCGTTACTTATATTCAATTTGCTACCGAAAGTGAAACTTGGTTACAATGGCTTTTAAGTCTTTTCTATAATTTCTTTATCATTTCGATCATCATTTTTGCACTCACTTTATTTGTGATGATATTGAAAAAATATGGCATGATGGACTATATTAACAAAGCATTGTATCCCTTGGTGAAACTTTTGGGAATCAGCAAAGAAGGCGTTACTCCCATTGTCATAGGATTGACGATGGGATTGGCTTATGGAGGAGGAATTATCATTACCGAAATACAAAAAGGTTCTTTAAAAAAACAAGAAATTCTTTATGCTATTTTTTTTCTTGGATTGTGTCATAGCTTGATAGAAGACACCTTATTGATGATGTCTTGTGGGGCACACATCTCTGGAATATTAATTTTCAGAGTACTCTTTTCCTTTTTATTGACATGGTTATTGATTTTTGCCACTAAAAAATTTGGATACAGGGCCTTGATAACCAAACACTCTAATCTGTAAAAGCAGAGAATCTGTTTTTTTGCACGGTTTTCAAAACCATTATTTGGTAATATTGTTATATTTGCAAGTTCTTTAATCAGAAAAAATAAAAAAACAACAAAGCCGTTTGCTATGAAAAGACTATTTCTTACCACCATTTGTTCTCTGTTTTGTGTGGGAACATTCGCTCAAAATTGCATCGACGCCGTGATTATTCATATTGATAATAAAGAGATTCATGATACTTTATTTTGTAAAATATTGAGTGAAGATACCGATTTTTACACGATTGATAATGGATATGCGATCACAACGTTGCCTAGCAATATGGTGGTAACAACCATCGATTGTATTCGCGAAATGGATGCTTATGAAGTGTATCGGTATGAAGGATTGGACCAAGTGACCCGTGACTATTTTAAAAATCAACAAACCGCAGGGAATGCGTTTCGAAAAGCCGCTTTTAGCACTTATATTGCGACCGGTTTGGCCGTTTTAGGCGGAGTTTCCATTACCTTGGGACTTACTGTATTTTCAGACAATAAATCCAAAACAGCCTGGGTGGTTGGAGGAAGTGTGATCACCGCTGCTTCTGTATTTTTTATTATTCGAGGATGGAATCAAATTTACAAGGCTGGCAAATTATTGGATTTGAACAACAATGCAGCCCTTTATTTGGATGCTGCTCCTAACGGAGATTTGGGATTAGTACTAAAATTCTAATAGTATGAGTTTTGCACTTGTTACTGGTGGCAGTTCTGGAATAGGTTTCTGCTATGCTTCTATCTTGGCATCCAAAGGATATTCAATTATTATTGTAAGTCATCAGGAAATTTTAAATAGGGAAAGTGTAGAAAGCTTACGCCATGATTTTTTGGTGGAAGTTCATTATATAACAATTGATTTAGCAGTTCCGGAAGCAGCCCAGCAAGTTTATAATTTTTGCCTTGAAAAAGAATGGGAAATAGAGATATTGGTTAACAATGCCGGTATATTTTTCTTTAATACCGTTGATAAAACGGAACTTTCGCAATCGAATAAAATGCTGCAATTGCATATTACAACCCCTACTTTGCTATGTGCTTTGTTTGGAAAAGAGATGAAAAAAAGAAGAAAAGGGTATATTCTTAACGCTTCTTCCATTTGTGCCTGGACATCTTATCCTACCATTGCCATTTATGGGAGCTCGAAAAGATATTTAAAAGAATTTTCCAAAGCATTGGCTTTCGAATTAAGTGATTTTGGAGTTAAAGTATGTGCAGTTTGTCCAGGTGCCGTAGACACCGGTTTATATAACTTAACGCCCAGTATTCGTAAAAGATGTTGCCAATGGGGAATTATGTTGTCGCCTTATCAAGTTGCCCAAAAGGGGATTAAAGCTTTATTGAAAGGTGAAAAATGCAAAATTCCGGGAAAAATCAACTATCTTTTTATTTTTTTCATTTTTCTTGCCCCTCATTTTTTAATTGATTTGATAAAAAGGCATTTCAAAATTATGCAAGACTCCGATTGATTTTTATTTTTATCACCCTTTTATTTTGAAGAGATTTGATTTATGTTTCGGTCTTCAAAATCATAATTTACAATTGAGTAATAAATATTTTGCACAGTAAAATTAGCAAGATAAAAATAGGCAGTAATTGTATCATTTTTCAAGATACCATTTGATGCGATTTTCTTAATTGTAAGAATTTATTCCTTTCAAAAATGTTTCAAAAATAAAAGAAACATTTAGAAATTATATTTTTTTGAGTAGATGAATGAAGAGTATTTATAAAAAATCATTTCAAAAAATATCCAATTATAATCTTATTGTGACTATCAATTTTCCCTTAGAAAAACAAAGGAAAAGTTTTTATTATTATAGATAAAAGTTAAAATATTTGGAATAAAGTTTTTCCGAAAATTAAAGATGTAAATCAAAATAGCAGTTAAAAAATGAGGAACCTCTTAAAAATAAAGTATATTTGCATCCCAATAAATGATGGAAAATTATTATATACACACTTAATACATTATTAATCAAACTAACATTTATTATGAAAAGATTTTTAATTTTTTTAATTGCTATTTTGTTAGGAACCTCAACAGGTTTCACACAAACCTCGTGGAACATGCCCACCACGGGAACAGATACTATTAGGACTTGTTCAGGATTTATTTATGATTCTGGCGGTCCCGATGGGAATTATTCTCTTTCGGAATTGAGCACAATGATCATTTATCCAGCCGAAGGAAACAGTGGTACTTTTACCATCAGTGGAGTTTATGAATTGGCGAATTATGGGGGGGCTACTTTAACTATCTATGATGGAGTGGGATTTACCCCTATTACGACACCGTTGGGTCGTTATTCGGGTACGGGAAATATTCCGGTATTAACTTCTACTACTGGAGCTTTTACTATCAGTTTTAAATCGTCTTCCTGGGCAGATCCTCTTTCAGGTTTCAAATTAAACGTTTCTTGTATCAATTGTTTTTCTGCTGCTACTCACCTGAATTCTTCCAATATAACGCTTACTTCTGCCAATATAAGTTGGAATACGAATGGAATTATTCCTCAAAGTTGGCAATATGTTTATGGGCCGGAAGGTTCTAATCCGGTCTTGCTTACCCCTGTTTCCATTACTGACAGTAGCGTAACTTTAACAGATTTGCAACATAGTAGTGCTTATGATGTTTGGGTGAGAGCGGTTTGCGGTCCGAATGATTATTCATTATGGAGTCCTCTATTTTCATTTCGTACTCTTTGTGGTGATATTTCAACACTTCCTTATATTGAAAGTTTTGATTCTTACGATTATGTAAGAATCGCTGTTCCGGGAGTATTTCCTTTTCCGCCTTGTTGGCATAAAAATGTGAGTGCTATTCCCGGTTACCCAGCTTTGGTAAATTCTGGCTATGTATCATCACCTGCTTCTCTTAAATTTTCTCTTTCCCCAACAGGAATGCGTACAAGTTATGTTACAACACCTCCTATAGACACCAGTGTTATTTCTATGGATGAGATCAAAGTTAATTTTGAAATTCAACCAAACAGTAATATGCCTGTTCAAATAGGAGTAATGAACGATCCGGCTGATACCAGTACTTTTACCTTGGTACAAACCTTTACCCCAAGTACGACAATGGAATGGCAAAGCGTAGAAGTTCCCTTTAATCGTTATACTGGAACAGGTCGGTATCTTGCCATCAAAATGGAACTCAATTCCAATAATTCTGCTGAGGTGTTAATTGATAATTTTAAAATTAGCCCTGTATCAAATTGTATGGCTCCTTCAGAGTTATTTGTTTCGAATATCACTCCTTTTACGGCTCAATTTTCATGGACCCCCAACAATAATGAAACTTCCTGGGAAATTTCATTAGTAGAACCTGGGTATTATCCAGACGAAGAAGGGGTGCTTTCAATACAGAGCAATCCTTATACTTTAACAAATTTGAATCCCGATTCTAAATATGCCGTTTATATAAGAGCGATTTGTGGAGAAGAATCTACGAGTGATTGGGTGGCAACTCCTTTTGTTTTTTCTACAACTTGTCCGGTTTATGAAGCTCCTTTTACGGAAAATTTCAATGATTTTGAATCTGGAACTCCTCCCTGTTGGAAACAATATACAGGTTTGGCTTCTCAAATTTTCAACCATCTTACAACACTCGCTCCCATACAATATGGTCCATGGTCTCTGATAGATGAGGGAGGTTTACCTACTAAACATATGAGAGTAAACGTATATGGTGAAAATAGAAAACAATGGTTGGTAACCCCTTCAATTGATATTTCCCATTTGTCGTCTCCTGCTTTGGTGTTTGACTTAGCACTTACCGATGTAGAAACTAGTAATCCACTTCCTGAAATTGGAGATTTTGAAGATGATCAGTTCATGGTGGTTATTTCGACCGACGAAGGAAACAGTTGGCTAAGATCCAATGCCACTATTTGGAACAACAGTGATACGGCCAATTATGTATATAAAAATATTTCTCATACCGGTCAAGAGATAGTCATTCCGTTGCTTAATTATTTGCAAAGTGGTGACACCATTATTCAAATAGCTTTTTATGCGGAATCTACGGTAGATTCAACTATTCAAATTGGCGGAGATGTTGATTTACACATAGATAATTTGTTTGTTGGCGAAATTCCCACCTGTTTTAAACCTACGCAAATCAGGGTAAGTAACATTACAACGGATAGTGTTCTTATTAGCTGGAATCGCGGTGCCAATGAAAATAAATGGGCAATCGAATGTGTTTTGGAAGATGGAACTCCTTTTTTGACCGATACTGTTTTAATAGATACTTTTTATACCTTGTCGGGATTGACTGATGCTACTAATTATAAAATTCGTCTTCAATCTATTTGTAGTGCTACTGATCAAAGCCCATGGGTTAATTATATAAATTTCCAAACGGCTTGTTTCAATATTATTGAAACGGATTTGCCATTGATTGAAAATTTTGACACGTATGGTTACAATACCGGTTATGGTGATGACAATTATCCTATTCCCATTTGTTGGACCCGATGGTCGGTTGATCAAAATCAATATCCTACTATTGTGAATACAAGTGAACAAAGTGTACAGGCTTCGCTTGCATTTGAAGCATTCGATGGCATTAATATGATTTCTACAAATCAATTGGATACCAATATTGCTTTAAATACACTTCAACTTTCTTTTTCTTTGTTAGATCTTGGACGTTGGATGTTCAGTACTTTCTATATTGGGACTGTTACCAATCCTAACGATATATCTACTTTTACGGTAGTGGATAGTGTTATTTGTTCGGCACGTAATGTTTGGGAATTGTTTGAAATTCCTTTAAATCAATATGCTGGAACAGATCATTATATTGCTTTTAAATTAGTTGAAGGCAATGTGATCATGGATAATTTGACAATTGAAAGTATCCCTACTTGTAAAAAACCTACTAATTTAGCTGTTACTAATAAAACTAAAACATCTGCCACTCTCACATGGAATGAAAGAAATGCTGCTACTTCCTGGACTATTGAATATGGAACTGAAGGCTTTGACCTCGGAGAAGGAACTGTAATAAGTGTGGATTCTAATCCTGTTACTTTAACCGGATTGACCAGTAATACTTATTATGAATTTTATGTAAAATCAAATTGTAGTGTAAGTGATACTAGCAATTGGAGTTTAATGGAAAGCTTTTCAACATTATGCGAGGCTATTGCCATTCCATATGCCGAAAATTTTGATTCTTACTCAGGAGTGAATTATAATCAAACAGGGGTTATGCCTGATTGCTGGAACACAGTTACTAATAATACGGTTTACAGTTCTCATATTATGGATGATATTTACACTATTTTTCCTTCTGTATCCAATTTGGGTTTGATTGCTGGTGAGGACGGAGATAAATCATATGCAATTCTTCCTGAATTCTCAACACCGTTAAATAATTTGAAAATCTCTTTCTATAGAGCGATGGAAAATGCTGATGAAGGTATTTTAACGATAGGATATGCTATAAATTCTGTAGATATGAGTACTTATACCGTTATTGATACGGTTTCTTCCGTGGAAGATATGCAGAGCATTACTTTTGATTTGGGAGGAT
>JAVWBZ010000004.1:10497-20718 GCA_036649255.1 Bacteroidales bacterium | reverse complement strand
CACAGTTACAAATATTTTTTTAAAATGATATAGAATGTTCATATTATAAATTGTTCTCGTATTGATAGTTGCTTTTATTTGGATAATACAGCGGCCACCGCAATAGAATAAAGTTTTGTTTTGGTACTGTCGCCTCTGGAAGAGAGTACGCAAGGTACTTTTGCTCCCATTAAAATGGCTCCTATTTCAGCTTTATTGAATTTGGTACAACATTTATAAAAAACATTACCGCTTTCGATATTTGGGAAGAGTAAACAATCAGCATCTCCGGCAACATTTCCACTCATTTTTTTAATTTCGGCAGTTTCTTTATCAAGGGCAATGTCTACAGACAAAGGTCCATCAATTTCTGCACCTTTAATTTGTCCTCGATCCGCCATTTTAGAAATAATAGCAGCATCCACACAGGCTTGCATACCGGCCGACATTTGTTCGGTAGCTGCAATCAAAGCCACTTTAGGTTTGGAAATGCCAATTGCTTTAGCCGTATTGATCAAATATCGAAGTATAACTTGTTTTTGTTTTAAATCGGGAGCCAAAATAATAGCACAATCGCTTACTATTAATAATTTATGGTAATTGGGATTTTCAATAACCGCAACATGAGATAAAGTAGTATTAAGAGGACATAAACCACGATCCTTATTTAAAATAGCACGCATATATTTATCGGTAGGAAGCAGACCTTTCATTAAAATATCACCTTCTCCATTATTAATCAAATCACAACTGATGGCAGCCGCTTTTACATCATCAGATTCTTGAATAATTTTAAACTTGGCAGGATCAATCGTCAACGATTTGCAAACATTTTTTATAGTTTCTTCATCTCCCACCAATGTAGCATCTACAATTCCCATATCCACGGCATTATTCACAGCAGCAATAGTGTGGTCATCATTAGCAAAGGCAGCCACTAATCTTCTTTTTGGTTTAGATTTCACTAAATCAATTACTTGGTCTAATTTCGAAATATTCATTTTGATTAAAATTTTGATTAACATAAAGAATGCAAAAGTACTAATTTTTTGCTATTTTTGCACCCTTAAATAAAAAAACAATGTCTATTGTAGTAAAGAATGTTTCAAAAGTATATGGAAAGCAATATGCTTTGAAAGAGGTTAGTTTTGAAATCAAAAAAGGTGAAGTCGTAGGGTTTTTAGGTCCAAACGGTGCCGGAAAATCCACCATGATGAAAATTGTCACCTGTTTTATTCCTCCCACGGAAGGGGAAGTATCGGTTTGCGGATTGGATATTTGGAACGATTCGCTGGAATTACGGAAAAAAGTGGGTTATCTATCAGAAGCCAATCCTTTATATTATGATATGTATGTTCGTGAGTTCTTGGAATTTATTGCTGGCATTCATCATATCAAAAATAAAAAAGAACGCATTGCGGAAATCATTAAAATGACCCAATTAGAATTGGAACAGCATAAAAAGATAGGAGCTTTATCGAGAGGTTACAAACAACGCGTAGGCATCGCACAGGCTCTTATTCATGATCCGGAAGTTTTGATTTTGGATGAACCCACCACAGGCCTTGACCCCAACCAATTAGTAGAAATCCGGGAACTAATCAGAAACTGCGGAAAGACCAAAACGGTTTTACTTTCCACTCATATCATGCAAGAAGTGGAAGCAGTATGCGATCGGGTGATCATTATCAATAAAGGAGTGATTGTAACAGATGTAAAGATTTCAGAAATGCAACAAATAGCTGATAAACTTGGCATTAAGAAGCATACTGAAAAAACGGACGTAGTCGGAATGGAAGAGCTTTTTCATGCATTAACCAAAGAATAATACTCATTTATCATGAATCATCGTCTTCTCAAACCTCTTTTAAAACAAAAGGATCAATGGATTGAAATTACTTTTCCGGAGGCTTTTGAACATATTGCCAACGCCCTGAAAAGTTATTCCAATTCCGAAACTGTTTTTTTTGGTGGGGGAAGTTATTCCAATGAAGAGCTTTATTTAATACAAAAAATTGCACGAGAAGGGGTGAAAACCAATGCTATTTGCTCTTTCGAATACCTGACTCGTGGAAGCGAGTTCCAGTTTGATAAAAATGACATTGTCCCCTTTGCCGAAATGGCAGGTGCCTCTCGATTTTTCTGTTTCGGTTTCGACTTACAAAGCCCCTACCCCACCCTGAACGTTGTTAAACAAATCATGGAAGTTTATCCGCAAATTCCACGCACGTTTTTCAATCAGGATTCAAAAATTTTCATTAAAAATTTTCAGGCTTTTTTCAGGGCAGTAAATTATTATTTAGTACAACATCAACTTATCAAAGGTATTTATATAGAAGGCCTTGGAAAAAATTATCAAGCTTACGCTTCCGCACTTCTCTCCGACCTATACAATGATTTATTAGCAGAAAATAATTTACAAAGTTTCGATATCGAATATTTTGTAAATATGATCTTGGTTGAAAAGAATCCCGTTTATCTATTCTGGGAAAAAGCGTTATCTTTAAAAGCGCTTTACGAGTTGGAAAATCTTTGTATGCTCACCGATGTACAATCCAAACAGTCCTGCGGTTTTCTTGGAATCAAAGAAAATATCAATTCGCAAGGACTTTTTGATATGGGAATATTTCCTGATTTAGAAGTGGGTGGCCGAAAACAAGAGACACAACGAAACGGTCAGGAAGCCAGCACCCAAGATATTTTGCATAATTTATTAGACGGAAAATACAAAAATGGACTTATTTTCGGTGAAAATCCCGTAATTTCTTTAGAATCGCCTGAAATAATCAATGCTTTGAAAAAAATTCCATTTTTAGTAGTACAAACTCCTTACTTTACCGAAACCGCACAAGGGGCACACCTCATTTTGCCTGCCACTTTACCCACCGAATCAGATGGAATTTATACCGATTGTACGCGGGTTGCTCATCCTTTCAAAAAAGAAGAAGCATCGGCAGTAGAATTGAACAATTTACAACAATTATCAGCATTGGGTGAAAAGTTGGGGCTTCCTTCTTGTGATGATCATAGTGACCTTTTTTTGGAATATATCTCTTTTTTCAAAGCAGGCTGTCACAGTCACGAGCGTCATTTTTTCAGATGGTAATCTATTAAAAATCAACTCCTACTGAAAAAGTAAACATTCCTTTTTTATTAATTTTAAAATTTTCTACGCCCCAGGCATAATCAAGACGTAAGAAGTATCCAAATAAAGCAGCACGCAATCCCAGCCCAAAACCGCCTACAAAAGGATCCACTTGCCGTTTAACCTTTACTGTAATAGGTCCACTGGTAACATAGCGCGTATATAAACAGTTTTCTTTCGAATAGGGAGTCAATCCTGTCCATGCCGTACCATAATCGCCAAATAACAACAACTGCAATGAATTAAGGAAATAACTACCCATCTTCTTTTGTGCAATCAATTGAACAAATGGAACACGGAGTTCTGCATTTAACAGCACAAATGAAGTCCCATTGCGAATGTTCTGTTTAAAGCCTCTCATATTGGTAGCAAGTGTTTGATAGGCATAATCCTTGGTTTGATCTACCCATATATCGCTATTAAATTTGGCAAACATCCAATTGTCAAGCCCACCCATATAATAAACCAGTCGGGCACTTCCCACATTGCCACTTCCGGCCATACGTAAGGCAAATGTCATATTTTTATATAATTTAAACGATTTTCGAAAATCGAAACCTACCACTAAAAGATTTTTTTGATCCTTTTCAAGACGATGTTCATACTCGGCAAACACTTTGAATTTAGTACCTCTCCATAAATTGGTAAAAAGTTCTTTGGAAGAATCGTAAATATACTCCAACTTTACCCCTGCCCAAAGATGATTTTCATCCTTTTTCTGTAAAGAAAAATCATTCAGCGAAGACATGATATAAGTTTCATAGCGCCCTGTTAAAGTTAACCGCACACTATTTATCTTATTAAAAGGCAGTTTCATAATATAAAAAATACTATTAGAATGCTGTTTATAGGAATAACCACCTATCGACGATTTGATAGATTGTCTATAAACGACCACTTGATGATCTATTCGGCGAGAAAGGTTTTCATAGCTAAGCATAAATTCATTACTTTCCAAATCAAAAGAGAGCCTAAAGCCACCTGTAATTCTGCGATTTTCAAATAAATCATTGATCCCTACCATGACCAAGGCATTAAAACCGGTGTTCAAATAAACCGGCGATGCGCCCCCTGTAAATTGCTGATAAGAAGTGTTTAGAAAACTAAAATCGGCTTGAGTAACTAACTTATTAAGACTGTATTGTACATAATAATTTTTTGTAATAGGTTGTATATAATCAATTCCTTGGGTGGCGGCATTGGGTTGAAATCCTTTTTTAAAATTGGAGTTCCCAACAGAATCTAATTCTACAGATTTTACAATATCACTTTTCCTTACTTGATAAAAACCTCGTTTAATTTGTACAACATTACTTTTTACTCGTTTAACAGCGGCAATACTATCCCGCTTTTGTTGATCCAATTTGATCTGTTCTTGAAATGAAGAAGAGGTTAATTGGGGCAGAGATGTCAAATTTAAATCAGAAAAATAGATCCGTTTTACTCCTTTGTAAAGCATTATTTCAGCCAATTGATTAGTCGTGGGATTATAATCCTGTTCAAGTATACTATAAGCATTATCCGTTAGATTTTGTGATTTGGCATAATAAACATAATGAATGACCGTATCAATTTTGCTAATGGTGCTGTCCAAGTGAGCTATTTTGCGATTTATAATGCCATTTTCATCACTTAAAAAAATAATTTCTTGGGCATTTACCTCACGGGCAGCAGTTTCATTTGCATAAGGAGTATGGGTAATTCTCAACAGTTTTTCATCTTTTTTATCATATTGATATAAAAACAGGTCATAAAAATTTTGCGGTTTTACATTATAAAACTTTAATTTGGTATTCAAAGAGTCTATATCACGATTGGAAGAAAAGACAATTTGCCGTTGATGATTGATAAATCGAGGTGCATAATCATCATAAATATCTTGTGTAATATATTGAAACGATCGCGATAAAAAGCTATACAGGAAGATATCGGATTGTCCGTTTTTAAAACCCGAAAAAAGCATCATTTTACCATCCTCCGAATAAGACCAATCGGATATTTTTTCCACATCCACCAAAAGTCTTTTCTCCAATTTATTGCTTTCTATTACAAAAGGATAGTAATAACATCTTCCCCTATCTTCCAAGGTAAATCCTAAAATCTCTCCGGTAGGATGCCACGCTAACAATGGGAATGTCAAATCGGGGTTATCTTCAATTTTTTGATAACGGCGATAAATCATTTTGGGTTTTTTCATATCGGAAGTGTGTAGCCAAATTTTAATCTGTCCCGACTGATTGGTTACATACGCAAAACTTTCTCCGTTAGGAGAAAGACAAAGTTGGTTATAATCTCTTGCTTTATTGGTTTTTTTCAGAAAACCGTCGCCCTCAGGCATGGTTCGTTTGGTGTCTTTCTTATAAATCACATAATAATAACGGTACCAATCAACCAATAATTTTTTATACTCAACACCGGTAACATAATAAAATCCTTTTTCATAGCTTTTGGAAGAACGGGTTGCATACAGAATATTGGAAATGGCATTTTCACCATAACGATCTACCACAAATTTCCAAAAAGAGTGTCCTGCATAAGTGGCATCCACCGGGGAAAGTTCATCAAAAGCAGCATATCGTTGGGTTAAAATTCCATCCTTCACATGGGCATCCAGCACACTATTCCATTTCTCCCCAATAAAAGAAGAAAGCCCGCTATAATACCAATTCGGCACACTCAATAACGATTCAGAAGAGATGTTACTGCCCACACTTTGCCCTTGCACCAATAAATGTGCATAAATATTCATAATCCCGCTTCTAATCATACGATCCAAATGAGCATGATTTCCGTCAAAATAGAGATAGACTTTGGTTCCATAAATATTGGTTACTCCACCTTGATTGTAAAAATCGGCATCATCATAGGCAAAATTGGATTCTCGGAAATCGGACTGGGTGTTGTAAATAATAAATTGTATTTTCTTAGAGGCTGAAAAATTTAACATTTTCTCAATTTCTTCTATAAATTGAGGTGCTTTATACAGTGTATATTCTGCCAAAGATTTACCAGTAGGGTAAAAATAAACATCAAATTGATTGGTGCGAAAGTATTGCCAATTAAATTTTTGATACTGTACTCTATTTTTCCCGAAAGAAAGTTGAGAACCATTATAAAATTGCCCAAAAACAGAAGAAGAAATAAAGAGGCCCAATACCAACAACCATCCTGCTTTTCTATACAAAGAGATCATTTTATAAAAAGCATTCTGCATAATTTATCTGTTTTGAGGAGGCAAAAATAAGGAAAATTGTTGAAAATAGAAGTTATTTATTATCAATGTTTTATCTTATTCCAAATTTTATCACAAGCTCCTAAATTAGCATGAACAAAATGACGGCATATTTCACAAACTTGTTGATATGCTTCAGGGTGATCATGATATAGCTTGATTTTATCCAATAGTTCGTTATATCCGCAAATGGAAAAAGCACCTTGCAAATTCACCAAACTCACAGCTTCATTAAATTTGGCATAATGAGGTCCAAAAAAGAGAGGAACACCAAAAACGGCTGCTTCCAAAATATTATGCAAGCCTGTTTCAAAAGCACCGCCTATATAAGAAAGGTAACTATATTTATATAACTTGCTCAACAAACCAATGGTATCAATAATCAATATTTGATACGAAGAAAGATCCTGATCGGTTATTTCAGAGTAACAAAGAACTTTATAAGAGACAAATTTTTCTTTAATATTTTTAATATGTTCTTTATCAATTAAATGGGGTGCAATTACGATTTTATAATTCCCCGCAATAGTAGGAAAAAGATCTTTTAATAACAGTTCGTCGGGTTCCCAGGTACTGCCTGCCACGATCAATTTTTTATCTTCCCGAAACCGAATCATAAAATCCAGTTGGTACGATTCGTGGGCAATGCTATTCACCCGGTCAAAACGCGTATCACCCGTTATTTCAACCTGTTTGATTCCAATGGATTGCAACAACTCTTCCGAAATTTGATTTTGTACAAAAAAATAAGAACACTTTTTAAGTTGCTTTGCAAACCAAAAACCATACCTTTTAAAAAAATACTGAGAAGGTCTAAAAATAGCAGATATATAATAAAACGGAATATTTCGCTGATACAGACAATCCATTAAATTGAACCAAAATTCATATTTAACGAAAAATACCATTTCCGGTTTCACAATCTCCACAAAACGTTGGGCATTAGATTTTGAATCAATGGGCAAGTACGTTATAATATCGGCTACGTTGTCTTTCTTTTTAATTTCATAGCCAGAAGGAGAAAAGAAAGAGACCAAAATCGTTTGTTCTGGATTTTCGGTTTTTATCTTTTGCATCAACGGCTTGCCTTGTTCAAACTCGCCCAAGGAAGCACAATGAAACCATACAATATGATCTTTCCCCTTACACTTCTTTTGAAGTGTTTCAAAAAGATGAACACGCCCCTGGTGCCATAAGTTGGCTTTTTTATTAAAAGGAGAAGCTAAGGTAATGGCACAACGATAAAAGAAAACAGCAATAGAATAGAATATTCTCATCATTAAAAAGTATATAGCGTAGTTACTTTTTTCTTTTCATAAAGAGGTACAATCCAACCTATCTTAATTCCGATCATTCCACTGAATTTATAGGGAAGATCTTTGGTAGCACCTTCAACAAAAGAGTAGTTTCGATCAGGTTTGGTCCACATTTCATAAATTTCAATTCCCGCATAAAAACTGGCTACTCTAATTCTTTGCATAAAAAGATACCCTATAAACTGCGACATACAAAAACCAGAGGAGCGCTGATCATATAATTTTCGATAATCACCATTTAATTGAGGAACCTGATAATCGGGGTCATTAATATAAATTTTATGACGGAAATAACTGAAATCGGTATGAAGCCAAATCCCCGAATTCCGCCATCTATTTACCGGAATAATTTTTCCAAAACCCGCACCAATTCGCCAATATCTTCCTTCTGTATAAATCGTAGCCTTATATCCGTTTCCATCGATAATAGAACCTTGAGAAGTAACCACATCCCCAAACAATTGATCACTTTTAATAGAAGAACCGAACAAATAATTAAAATTAATATCAAAAGTCCAATTGGAATTCGTTTTTAAATTAATTCCCGTACCGATATTAAAATTACCTTTAAATGTTTGA
This sequence comes from Bacteroidales bacterium, assembly GCA_036649255.1. Classification (GTDB taxonomy): domain Bacteria; phylum Bacteroidota; class Bacteroidia; order Bacteroidales; family WCHB1-69; genus JAVWBZ01. The sequence goes on along the minus strand of JAVWBZ010000004.1, from coordinate 12,467 downwards.
GCCATCTTGCCAAAAGGCCATTGATACGAAAAATTAAGGCCCGTCCAAATCATGGTAGTAGCCGAATCAACAAACATTTTATCATACTTTATGGATTGTCCCGACAAAAATAACGGCAACATTAAAAGAAAAATAAAAGAAGTTTTTTTACCTGTTTTCATACGTTCAATCATCTCTTTTTCTGTAATATATAAATACTATTTTATCATTCAACATTCATATTAATTGGCAAAAATACTCTTTTTCTTTGACATAGCTAAAAGTTAACACAGGAGTTCTTTGATATTTTCGAGTTATGGAACCCATTTTCGAGTTTTATCTTTTGATTCGTTGAAAACGCCACGGCAAAAAGCCAGAAAAAAATGGACATTGCACAGAAATTCTAGACTCCTCTCAAGAGAACAAACTCACAAAACAAATGGTTAAGTTTGAATATTCGGATGATCAAAATTCAGAAGGGTATTTTTATCCATTAAATTTAAAAGCGACAAAGTTGATAAATATTTTTCACTCTAACAAAAAAATCTGCAAAAAAAGAGCATAAAATTTGATTTAAATTCCCTCAACAATCATTTTTATCTATAAGATATCTCATTATTTAATCTCATTATTTATGATTTTTAACATAATAATATCTATATAATATTTAAATGAAAACAAAAATAAAAATTATTTCAGACAAAAAAAAACCATCTTAAACATTATTGTTAAGCATATAATTGCTTGATTTTTAAGTGAAAAATTCAAAATTTATTGTATTTTTGCGCAATAAAAATCATAGTAAAAATTGTCAAAAAATTTAAAAATGCGTCCTTATTGGTTATTCATCACAAGTGTCATCGTTTTAGCTTCTTGCGACAGTAAAGTCTGTCGATACGAATATTATAAAAACGGGAATCCCACTCCACAATCCTTTCAAACTCGTATTAACAAAGAAGCAGATTGTGTTAAAATAAAATCTGAAGATTCAACACAAAATAATTTTACAGGATATAAATTAACGTATGAGCAATAAAGAGGTAAAATTTATTTTACAAAATAATATAGGGTCTATCTTTAGCGGAAAAGTAAAATGGTTTGATCATACTGTTCAGACAAAATCAGCCGATGCTAAAGTAAAGAATCTATTCTCCGCTTGGTGAAGTGATACAAGGAAAATGAATAGAATTAGCTTTAAAAACATTTGCCACGGTTCATTGTCTATCATTCCCGCGTGAGCGACTGCAAAGAAAAGCCCGGAATGACGGGTAGCGGAATAAGAAATTGCAGTGAAAGAGGCAACAGCGAAGTCGGTACGCCTTGAATCGTTTTCACGAATGGTTTTTATTCATGATTACATGACTTCTTTAGGCTATAAGCATCCAAAAAATATTTAAAATCAGTTTTATTTTACGAAAAAAAATTCTACTTTTTGAACTTTCTACTGGAGAGGTTGTTAAAAAACATCTTATCAGTAGTGTGTATAGGAACTTTAAATTAATTGTAATAAACCTCTTTCTGAGGTGTTTAAAATAATGAAAAAAAGATTTTGAAATAAAAAAGATTGTAAGATATTAAATGAAGAAATTTTTTCACACTTATGTCCCTTTTTTGCTTCCTTATGCCATTTTTGTCTTAATCGTATTGGTGTTGCAAATAACAATAGGCAAAATGGAACTACATCTTTGGTTAATCAGTTATCGGTCAAAATTTTTGGATCAATTTTATATCTGGCTCACTCATTTCGGAGGAGTAGCCCCCTTTTTTATAGGTTTAATCTATCTTTTTGTTCGTTTCAATGATGTGGTTTTTATTTATGGAGCTTTATTTTCATCTTTCATCATTACACGAATTATTAAATACATTGTGTTGGCTCCTCGTCCTGTGGTTTATTTCGCCAAATATTATCCAAATATAAAACTGAATCAACTTAGCATGGGTGGAACGCTGGATGGATGGCTTAGTTTTCCGTCAGGACATACCACTGCTGC
>JAVWBZ010000004.1:6792-10487 GCA_036649255.1 Bacteroidales bacterium | reverse complement strand
AGTCGGATTTGGATGTTTTGTTGTTTTGTGATTGCTGTATTAATAGGATATTCACGCATCTATCTTTCCCAGCATTTTGTCACCGACGTATTAGCTGGTTCGTTAGTCGGAACCATTACAACTGCTATTTTTTATTGGATTTGGAAAGATCAATCTTTTAAATGGAGCGACAAAAAATTAAATTTTCCTTCTCTTCATTAAAAAGCGAATCCATCTTTTTCGATAATCATATACAATATGTCTCTTTTTTATTTTGATAAAAAGTGAATTTTAAAGAATATACTCCTATTCTTCTGTAAACAGATAAGATAAATACCGAAAAGTGCAGTTATTAAACTGTTTATTGAAAAAAATCATGTAATTTTGTACCCTTAAAAACGAGGAGCAATCAGATCAATGAAAGAAAATATTTATGCAGAAGATGAACTGGATATTGTAGGTGCCAGAGAGAATAATCTTAAAAACATTTCATTACAAATACCTCAACACAAGTTGGTTGTTATAACGGGATTGAGTGGTAGCGGAAAATCTTCCCTTGCATTTGATACCATTTATGCAGAAGGGCAGCGCAGATATATGGAGACTTTTTCTGCCTACGCCCGACAATTTATCGGAAATCTGGAACACCCTGACGTAGATAAAATTACTGGATTAAATCCGGTCATATCTATTGAACAGAAAACGGTTAACAAAAATCCTCGCTCTACAGTGGGAACCATTACCGAAATTTATGATTTTTTAAGATTGTTATATGCACGGGTTGCAGATGCCTATTCTTATCACACCGGAGAAAAAATGGTTCGTTATACGGAAAAAGAGTTGATGGAATTGCTTTTAAAAAAGTATGATGAAAAAAATATCATGCTGTTATCCCCTATTGTGAAACGCAGGAAAGGTCATTACAAAGAACTATTTGAAAGCATTAGAAAACAAGGGTTTACAAAAGCTCGCATGGATGGAGAAATTCGGGATATAACATTTAATCTCCAATTGGATCGATACAAAATTCATGACATAGAAGTGGTCATTGACAATTTGATTGTTCGTGATTTTGCAAAACAACGACTGATTAACAGTTTACGTTTGGCGCTTAAGCAGGGGAAAGGGGTCATTTCCGTGGTAGATCATGATACAGGCGAATTAAAAAGTTACAGTAAATTTTTAATGTGTCCCACCACTGGTATTTCTTATCCTGAGCCGGAACCCAATACTTTTTCTTTCAACTCTCCATATGGAGCTTGTGAAAAATGCAATGGGTTGGGTTATATTTCCGAAATAGAATTATCAAAAATTATTCCTGATGATTCAAAATCAATCAAAGAAGGAGGAATTGTTCCCATCGGTTCTTCTAAAAACAGCGCTATTTTCCGCCAATTGGAAGCTCTTGCCGAAAAATATCAATTTTCTCTGTCGGAACCCATTGCCAATATTTCCGAACATAATCTCAACATTATTTTATATGGTTCTACCGAACCCCTCAACATAAAACGTGAGATTTCAGGACTATCTCCAACCAAAATAAACTATGAAGGAGTAATCAGTTTTATGCAAGATATTGATTATGAAAACGCCCCGGCATCCATTAAAAAATGGGTTAATCAATTTATTGATGAAAAAATTTGTCCCGAGTGTGGAGGTAGCAGATTGAAAAAAGAATCATTATATTTTAAAATTGGAGATAAAAATATTGCCGAATTGGCTGTAATGGATCTTTCGGAATTATCGGAATGGATTGAAAAAGCACCTCAATATCTTGATGAGAGAAGAAATAAAATTGCTTACGAAATTTTAAGAGAAATAAAATTACGTCTTAAATTTTTATCAGATGTGGGAATTCAATATTTATCGCTTAATCGAATTTCCAAAACTTTGTCGGGAGGAGAAGCACAGCGTATCAGATTGGCCACTCAAATCAGTTCTCAACTGGTAAATGTACTTTACATTTTAGATGAACCCAGTATCGGTTTACATCAACGTGATAACGATAGATTAATACATTCTTTACAGGAACTTCGCAATCTGGGAAATTCCGTTATTGTAGTAGAACACGATCGCGATATGATGGAAGCTGCCGACTATATTGTAGATATCGGCCCTATGGCAGGAGAACATGGAGGAGAAATATCGGCTATGGGCACTTATCAGGAAATTTTAAAAAGCAATTCTTTAACAGCCGATTATCTTAATGGAAAGAAAAAAATTGAGGTTCCCAAAGTAAGAAGAATCGGTACAGGAAAAAAACTTTCTATCATAGGAGCTTCCGGGAATAATTTAAAAAACATTTCCGCTGACTTTCCTATAGGAACTTTTATTTGTGTAACTGGAGTGTCAGGAAGCGGCAAATCTACTTTGATTAACGAAACTTTATATCCTATTTTAAATCACCATTTTTTCAGAGCCGATAAAAAAGCTTTACCTTATCAAGATATCAAAGGATTGTCTCATATAGACAAAGTAATTGAAATCAATCAACAACCCATTGGCCGCACTCCTCGTTCAAATCCAGCTACTTATGTAGGGGTTTTTGACGAAATTCGGCAATTATTTTCCAACCTCCCCGAATCTAAAATAAGAGGTTATAAATCGGGACGATTTTCTTTCAATGTATCGGGCGGACGATGTGAAGAATGCAAAGGTGCAGGGATCAAAAGTATTGAAATGAACTTCCTTCCTGATGTATATATAACTTGTGAAAAATGCAATGGCAAAAGATACAACGATGAGACGTTGGAAATCAGGTATAAAGGAAAATCAATCAATGATGTGTTGGAAATGGATATTGAAAATGCCCTTCCGTTTTTTGAAAATATTCCTGCCATTGTGCAAAAATTGCAAACCATGTATGATGTTGGATTGGGATATATCAGGCTGGGGCAATCTTCTACTACCTTATCGGGAGGAGAGGCACAGCGTGTAAAATTATCTTCCGAACTTTCCAAAAAAGATACCGGCAACACTCTTTACATTTTAGATGAACCTACTACGGGGCTCCATTTTCACGATATCTCCATTCTCTTGGATGTATTGAATAAATTGGTTGACAAAGGCAATACCGTGATTGTGATTGAACACAATATGGATGTAATTAAAATGGCCGATTATATTATTGATTTAGGGCCCGAAGGAGGAAAAGGAGGAGGACAATTATTAAGTACCGGAACTCCAGAAGAGATTGTAAAAAAAGGTGTCGGTTTTACAGCAACTTATTTAAAAGAGTATGTTTAATCAGAATTTGTGCCACTTTTTCCAAATAAAACTGATCGACTATGTCAAAAGCATTCATTTGATCGCTATCTATATCTAATAACCCCATTACGTTATTTTCTGCAATAAGTGGAATGACAATTTCCGACCGAGATAAAGAACTACAGGCAATGTGTCCATCGAATTTTGCAACATCGGGTACTATAATAGTTGTACCTTTTTCCCAAGCGGTTCCGCAAACGCCCCTGCCTTTGTTGATACGCGTACATGCAATGGTTCCCTGAAAAGGTCCGAGTACCAATTGATTTTCTTTGACTAGATAAAACCCCACCCAAAAAAAGCGAAATGCTTCTTTTAAAATAGCATTTATATTAGACATATTGGCTATCATATCCGATTCTCCGGCAATCAGATGCTCTATTTGGAGTAAGAGTTCCTGATACCGTGTTGCTTTATCGGAAAGGGAATTATATGGTATGAAATTACTCATT
>JAVWBZ010000004.1:0-6782 GCA_036649255.1 Bacteroidales bacterium | reverse complement strand
AAATTTTCTACATATTGAATGGTCTCCGAATCCTGAATGATCGGAACACTCATCAAATAAAGAGGAATTGATTCTCCTTCTTCTCTATATGGCGGTTGAGTATAATCCTTTTTACAAATGACAAAGCCATTTCTTTCGTAAAATTCTATTCTTCTTTTGGCTATTTCAGTTTCGGGCAGTTCCACTTCAATAACAAACGGCATCTTAAGATTATCTTTGATCCATTGCAAAAGCAAAGAGCCGAATCCTTTATTTCTGGTATTTTCTTTAAAGGCAATATGCTCTCCATAAGAAAAATTGTTAAAAACCCAATAAGTTAAAATTCCCACAAATTGTTCGTTATGAAGAATAACATTCATATTGAAATAGGAATTATTGGATAATCTTTCTATAAGAGTTATTTTATCGGGTCGCTCTGCTTTCGGAAAAGAACTCTTCATTAAATCAAATGCCTCTTTAAAATAAAGGTCACTTGCTTTTTTAATGGAAATAATTTCTAGATCTTTCATGATTTTATGATTTTAAAAAAACGGGAAGCAGAACTTCCCGTTTTTCATTGTTTATCGGATCAAGTAAAATTTATTTTATAATCGATTGAAATTCATTTGTATTACGATATTTTTTAAACTCTGGATCTCTTTTAGCTTTAGCTTTTAATTTAGCATCTTTAGAAATAGCTTGGCGTAAATTTGAATATAAGTTACTTTCATTGGCAGTTCTGGCAGCTAAAACGGCTTGTAGGTAATAAACCTTAGCATTGGCATCCGGAATGCAATCTAAGGTAGCTTTAGCAACTGTATAATTTTTTTGTAATAATTGAGCCAATGCAACATTGTAATCACATTTCTTATTGTTCATCATTTGGAGTGCACTTGCATAATCACCCTCTAAAATTTTAAACATCCCCAAATTATAACTTTCGTTTACAGGATTAAGCTTAGCACTTTGAGAAGCTTGAAGAGAAGCTTTAGCTGCATCATAATTACCTGACAAAAATTCGGCAATAGCAAGGTTATTTAAAATGGTACCATTATTGGGAGATACTGCATTTGCTTTATTTAAATCATCTTTTGCTTCTTTTAAATAGGCATTGTTATTGGTTGTGTAATAATCATTCAGTCTAATGATTCCCAAGTTGTTATAAGCTCTCCAATCACCTTGCAGGTTAGCATCTTTAATAATGGCAGCATAAATATTGGCTTTCCCTCCCAAATCCTTGGTTAAAGAAGCTGCATATAATCTTTCATTTAATGATAATTGGGACGGATCAGTGGTAGCAAGTTCCATAATTTGTTGATCGTTATAGTTGTTTTTATTACAAACCATGGTAACCACAGCACGTCTGAGAGGAGGTAAAATAACATCTGCAATTTCTTTATAGATGTCGATCATTTCTCTGATTTTTTGTTCTCTCATTTCGTTGCTGGTTTGAGAAAGAACCACGTTTAATATTTTATTTTTTTCCGGAATATTAGAATTTTCAACTGCTACTTCAAAACCAGTCCAATCCTCTCCGTTAGCGTGATTTTCGAACACCAGTTCAGGTTTTTGAAAATCTTTCATTTTTATTTTATTAGCTTTACAATAATCTTTTATATATTTGTCATACTGTTCGTTAAACCATTTTTTACCTTGTTCAAAACGTCTTTCCGATAATCCTTGGTTCTTTGATTCTTCCCCTTCGGGAGAAGCCCAACCTACAACAATTACTTTGTCAATTTTGCGACCTTGTCCTAAAAACTCTACAAATTTCTTAATTTCTTCTTTTGCTTTCGCATCTTTATTAAGTTTCAAATTCCAATTCAGTACAGAACTATTTACTTCAAAATAGATAATAGCAGTATCCGTAACAAATTCCGGTTTATAGTTGTGGGGAGCATAAAGCAGAATTGTACCACTTCCACTATTGTCTGATAAAACAGGAGACATTCCAATCAAAGAACTGGTGTTTGAGATCCCTTCTCCTAAGATTTTTTCCGGGAATATGCAAATTTCTTTTTTCAAACTTGCATTGGCCAAAGCTACTATTTGAGCTTCTTCATAACCATCTTTAAAATCAAATGAACCTGATTTAGTGAAATTTCCGCCTGTTTTGTAAGGAATCTTGATACCGGCTTCTTTTGATTTTTCACCTACCAATTTAATTGTAGCAAAAGGAGGCATTACATTTTCTCCTCCTATTTTCACTGTAGGTTCTACCGTCATAGTTGCCTTTTTCTTTAAATATTTTGGTGGAATAGTACCTTTTACAGTATATTCAACTTTTCCGCCCTTATTTTCCAAGTCGGGATTTTCTAATGAAACGGAAATCTCAGGATAACGTGGAACCATTTTTCCGAATCCACATCCAAACAATACAAGAGCTGTTAAACTCAACAGACATAGTAATTTGAAATTTTTCATCTTAATTTTATTTATAATTTTATTTTTTGGGTTGCAAATATACGAAAATTTATAGCTAAACAATTTCTGTAATAAAATGTTTAATATCAAAATTCTATACTTTCATAAAAGTTTTCCTGTACATAAAGTCGGATTTTACTTTGTGAAAGTTTATTAGGTTCTGCACAAGGATAAACTCGATTAGAAAGAAAAATATAAATTAATTTTTCCTTAGGATCACACCAAAACACCGTACCGGTAAAACCTTGGTGTCCATAAGTTGTTTTATCGGCAGCAACAGGTAAAATATCGCTTGGTTTTTCAAAACTTGGCGTGTCAAAACCTAAGGCTCTGTGGTTACATTTATGAAGAGGAAAAGTAGAGGTGAACAATAAAACGGTTTCAGGGGAAAGCAATGATTGTCCCCGATAAATTCCTCCATTCATAAGCATTTGAAAAATAATACCAAGATCGTGAGCGGTAGAAAACAGTCCTGCATTTCCTCCAATTCCATTGAACAGAGCCGCCGTTTGATCATGTACATATCCTTCTATGGTTTGGTTTCTAAAAGTCATATCAATTTCCGTAGGGGCTATTTGTTTTTTTGTAAATCCATGATTTAAAGGATTAAAACACGTATTTTGCAATTCAAGTGGTTGATAGAATTTTTTTTCTAAATAAGAATCCAACGACTCTCCCGTTATATTTTCCACCATTTCTTTCAGTAAAAAAAATCCCAAATCGCTATAAACATATCTTTTAGTACCCAGTTTACAATTCGCGATTTTGGCTCTGATACTATCGGGATAATCGTTTCTCAAGTATAATCGGTCGGCAATTTGCACGGAAAAAAGTTCAGATACCACGGTATCCAGATAATTGGGGTTTTTTGCAATGGCTTTATAAAAAGGAATATAAGCGGGTAATCCAGAAGTATGAGTCAATAGTTCTACCAACAACAATTTACTTTTATCGGAACCTTTCAAATAAGGAAGATATTGTCCTATCGTATCATTCAATTTTATTTTATTTTCATCATACAATTTCATTATAGCCAAAGTGGTGGCAGCTGATTTAGTAATGGAAGCCACATCATATAAAGTATGTTCGTCAACGGGAATTGTTTGATCATACGTCTGATAACCATAACACTTTGAAAAGATAACAGTATCTTGATGGATTGCCATTACTTGGCATCCGGGAAAAATTTGATCTTTGATCCCATTTTTGATAATACTGTCAATGGTAACTTCAACATAAAAAGGAAGCTTAGATACAATTGTATCCGCAATTATATCTAAGCTAATGGGGAGTAAGAAAAAAAATAAAATAATTTTTTTCATTTACTGAATAATCGTCATTTCATCCAACAAATAACCTGCCCCGGCAAATTTATCTATGATGAAGAGGATGTAGCGTGCATCTACACAGATGCAACGTTGTAATTTTTCATTAAAGATGATATTACTACTCAATGCTTCCCAGTTACCATCGAAGGCACAACCTATCAACTCTCCATTAGCATTGATGACTGGACTACCCGAATTTCCTCCGGTAATATCGTTATTTGAAATAAAACATACCGATAAAACATCGTCTTTACCATATCTTCCGAAATCTTTATTGGTAATTAATTCTTTTAATTTTACCGGAACATCAAATTCGAAATCTCCTGGAATTTCTTTTTCCAAAATACCTTCATGTGTAGTAAAATACTCATAATGCATTCCATCAACTGGATAATAATCCAATACCTGACCATAAGTTACACGCATGGTAGAGTTGGCGTCCGGATATAAAGGTTTATCGGCTGACATTTCTTTTAAAGCTGCAATGTAGTTTCTACGGGCAAGTTCCAAACTATTTTTAGTTTCGTTAATGGCATTTTCTTCTTTGATAATACATTGAAAAATAGCCACAAAATATCGAACCAATGGGTCATTTTCATATACCTTTAAAGAAGGTTTTTCTAAGAATTTCTCAAAGTTTGCTCTTCTTCCATAAAGAGATTTATTGATAATGTCAGATGCAAACAATTTAAGATCTCCTTTATATTCTTTATTGATATAAGCAAAGATTTCAGGTTGATATTCGGTAGGTAATTTTTTAAAAAGTTCAACCGTCGCCAATATTACTTTTTCTTCTGTAGCAGGGTCGGTTCCCTCCATCAATTTATCATAATTGGTTAGCAATGTGTTAATTTTTTCTTCGGAATATTTTTTCTCTTTCTTATTGGGTTTAACTCCTTTTAATTTGAATGGAAGAATTAAGGTTTTAGAAGTCACCAAAGCAATATTAGCATACCAGAAACTTTTTACGGCATTTGAATTTACATTTTTACAAGCCGTTTCAATTTCACTCAAAACATTTCCGTATTTTGCAATACGAGTCGAATCTTGTTGAATCCAACTAGCAAGTATTTTTTCTTGTATTGCCTTTTTTTCCGCTACTTTTAATCTTTTTAAACTGGCTGTTTCTCCTTGTTTATTTTTCCATGAATTGGCAAAACTTGCAAAATGGTCGGCATAACCCAATTTAATGGCATCACTCTTTTTCATTGCTTCTCTGATAACCGGTAAAATGACATCACAAGCTTCAATAAAAGCTGGGTTATCAATCTTAATTGTATTATCTACCTCATAAGAGGTCATAAAACGATCGGTTGTACCTGGATAGCCCCACACCATTGCATAATCTCCTTTTTTTATACCTTGAAGATTGATGGGCAAATAATGTTTGGGTTGGAGCGGAATATTATCGGGAGAATAGGTTGCCGGCGAACCGTCGGGAGCCGTGTAAATTCTAAATAAACAAAAATCGCCTGTATGACGCGGCCAGATCCAATTATCGGTTTCACCACCAAATTTGCCGATACCGCTTGGGGGAGCTCCCACCAAACGAATATCTTTATAAGTAATGTAAATAAACATATAATACTCATTCCCTTCATAAAAAGGCTTGATAACCACAGTATATTTTCCGTTATCGGAATTTGCTTTTTTTAATTTGGAAATAGCGGCATTGATCTGTTTGTCGCGTTTCACTTCTGAAGTTCCGGGTAGTACACTGTCTAAAACAGCTTTGGTTACATCTTCCATGCGAACTAAAAAATTAACAGTAAGACCTTCATTGGGAAGTTCCTCACTTTTTTTCATAGCCCAAAAACCGTTCTTAAGATAATCATTTTCCACAGTAGAATGTTCCACAATAAATGAGTAACCGCAATGGTGATTGGTTAACATAAGACCGTCCTTGGAAATCACTTCTCCAGTACAAAAACCGTTTCCCAATTGAACAATAGCATCCTTCAAGGAAGAATGATTAATATCATACATTTGTTCGGGCGTTAATTTCAACCCCAATTTTTTCATATCGGAGTAATTGTAATCCTTAATAAACATCGGCAACCACATTCCTTCATCAGGCGGATTGATAGCAAACATTTTTGTGCAAAAAACGGCTAAAAAAACAAATAGTAAAAACTTCTTCATGTTCATGTATTTTATGATTAAAAATTATTTTCGCATAATTAAAAAAAACATTTCATTGATAACTTTGTTCAGATTGAAAGGATCAAAATAAAAATTTCTTAAAATAAAAACGCCGGAATTCTTCCCGGCGTTTTATGATGATGAATCCTAATTTTATTGGACAATAAATTTATGGATGGTTTTACCATTGATAGTCTGAAGTTGCAAGAAATAGATCCCTTTGGCAAAATTAGCAACCGGTATTTGATGGTTCAATTCTCCTCCAGCATGGTTGATTGCTTCCGAATAGATCATTTTACCTGTCATATCCAATACTTGAAGACTGATATTTTCAGCCTGATCGGTAGAAAATTTAACGTTCACATAATTGGAAGCAGGGTTTGGATATATATTAACATCACTTAATCCGCTTTCTTCATCAATACCTAATATAATGTAAGATTCAAGTTCAAAACCGGTACCTTCTTGCCAGTTATCGGAAACAAATTGAACATATATTTTACTGACATCAATATTAAAAACTCCAGAAGGAACGTTTTCAATATCAAATCTATAAAGAAGTCGAGGAGTTCCTGTCGTAGTATTATCAAAAATATCAATAAAATCACCTGTTTTCAGATCGAATTTACGGAAATTGCATGCATAACCGTTTGTATAGTTGGGTGGTGAAACATTGAATCTGCAGGTAGCATTTGCACGATAGGGACTATCATCACTGGTTTCAGAATTTCTCTTATCCGTAATTACAAAATAATATTGATTAGAAATGGCTTTATCCATGCAAGCACTGGTATTGTAATTTTTAACTTGATAATCCAATAAAAAACCGTAATCGGTAATATCATTATTATCTGAAGTGAAGGTAACCAAAACACTATCGGCGTTTACTGTTAAAAGACCCGGAAGTTG
>JAVWBZ010000003.1:0-20719 GCA_036649255.1 Bacteroidales bacterium | reverse complement strand
ATCCAACACAAGCAGATTATTCTACCATATTCTTCTGGAATATATTTCTATCTCTCTTTTTTTATGGAGTATTATATTTATCATCACCTCTGATTGCCAAATTTTATGAAATTCCACTATTGAGTAATGTCTTAAAAGTGCAAGGTCTTATTTTGGTTCTCAATGCACTTATACTTATTCAACAGAACATCTTAAAAAAACAAGTCAATTTCAAAAAAATAGCAAAAATAAATATAGGAGCTATTACAATAGGAACAAGTGCCGGAATTGCCACTGCATTTTTAGGCTTTGGAGTTTGGAGTTTGGTCATCAAATCGTTAACAACAGGAGTGATACAATGTATAATATACTGGTTAAGTAGCCATTGGAAACCTCAATGGAGGTTTAGTGGGAAGTCTTTTATAAGCTTGTTCAAATTTGGCAGTTTTATGTTTCTCAATGGAATTTGTAATAATCTATATTACAATATCATATCCTTGATTTTAGGGAAGAATTTTTCGGCAACATCGTTAGGTTATTATACGCAAGCGAAAAAGGTGGAAGATATTCCAAGAAATAGCTTGTCATCGGTTATTACCAACGTAACGTTCCCTGTTTTTTCGGAGATGCAGAATGATTTGCCAAAACTGAGAGAAACTGCCACTAAATGCATGAAATCGATAGCCGTTATTAATTTTCCGCTGATGATTCTTTTGATCATGATAGCAAAACCACTGTTTATCCTACTGTTCACGGATAAATGGGTTCAAGCAATTCCTTATTTTCAAATTCTTTGTTTATCAGGAGTTGCAACCACTTTGTTTGAACTCAATACCAACATCATAAAATCATTGGGAAAAAGTCAATTGACGTTTATATTAGAAACGATGATAAGAGTGATAGGGGTGATAGCGGTGGTGATAGGGATAAATTGGGGGGTAACAGGGATGCTTTATGGATATACATTTTCGCAATACATTGCTTATGTTATAACTGCTATTTGGGTGGGAAAATTAACAAAATATGGTGTAGTTCATCAATGTAAAAACCTGTTTCCAATTTTCTTCGCAGCAGTTATTCCTGCCATTATATCCTATTTGATATCTCTGTTTATTGAGACAGAGTACGCTTTGTTGCTTACAATTCAGACAGTAGTTTATACATTATTATATTTTGGCATTTCTAAATTATGTAATATTAAGGAAATCAATATATTAATTGCGATAATCAGAGAAAAGATTATTGGTATAAAGTATTAATAATGAATTATGTTAAACATAAATAGTACGACAGATTTATTCAAATCGCACTTTATTGAACATTCAATCTAAATGAAAATAGTACATTGTTTCTTTTCTTTCAACGTAGGTGGAGCAGAGAGCATGCTGGTTGATATTATGAATGAGCAGGCAAAAGATAACGATATAACCTTGTTAATTTTAAACAAAAGTTATAGTGATTATCTTCTATCCACCATAAACAAAAAAGTAAAAATAAAAATTCTCAATAGGGAGAACGGTAGTAAATCAATATTACCAATCGTCAAATTGAATTACTATATTTGGAAACTGAATCCAGAGGTAGTTCATTTGCATTCTTTTTCATTAGTTCGTGCAATTAAAATCCCAAAATCAAAACTTTACTTTACTGCCCATTGTTTAGATATTCCAAATACCTATTTTCATAAATTCAATAAGATATTTGCCATATCGAAGGCTGTAGAGAACGATATTCACAATAAGGGAAATGATAACGTAAAACTTATTTCCAACGGAATCGACATCGCTAAGGTGAAAGCAAAATCAAATTACAATCCTAAAGAGATCTTTAAAATTGTTCAAGTAGGAAGTTTGATCTGTCCTATTAAAGGTCAAGACATCCTTATCAGATCTTTATCTGTAATTATTCATCAATATGGTATTTTTAATATAACCATAGATTTTATTGGAGCAGGTGATTCTTTAGCAGAATTAGAACAATTGGCAAAAAAATTAAATGTCGAGAAGAATATTTATTTTTTAGGGCTGCGCGATCGTGATTACATTTATTCTCATCTATGTGAGTACGATCTTATGTGTCATCCTTCACGAAACGAAGGATTTGGATTAACTGTAGTTGAAGGGATGGTCGCCAAACTTCCCGTTCTGGTGGCAACGGGTGATGGCCCTTTCGAAATTATAGGAAAGGGTGAGTACGGTTACTATTTCCAACGGGAAAACATAGAGGATTGTGCTGCTAAAATTGTCGATATTTACAGAAATTATCATGAAAGATCCTGTATGGTTAAAAATGCGTATCTGCATATTGCAGAAAATTATTCTGTTCAGAAAACAGCACAGAAATATTTAGAAGAATATAAATAATATATAATTATCATCATAAAGAAATATGAATTGGAAAGAGTGTCGGGAATTGATAAAATCGGATCTCTACCGCTATGGTGGAGGAACGAGTTTTAAAGCGACGTGTAAAGCATACATTAAAATTCCAGGCTTTAGATATATGTTCTGGTTTAGAATAGCATCTTACCAGTATAAGTTTTTTTTAGGAGGAATTTCATGGGTGATCTTAAAACATTATTCCTATCTTTTCGGAATAGAAATTCCTCGCGGAACAAATATTGGCAAAGGATTCTATATTGGCCATTTTTCCGGCATAATCGTCAGTGGAGCTGCTATTATTGGAGAAAATTGTAATATATCACAAGGAGTAACAATTGGAGTGGCTGGAAAAGGAGAGCGTAGAGGGGTTCCTCAAATAGGAAATCATGTTTATATGGCTCCCGGTGTAAAAATAATAGGAAAAATAAAAATAGGAAATCATGTAGCAATAGGGGCCAATGCTGTAGTAACCAAAGACGTTCCTGATTATGCAGTGGTGGTTGGCATTCCAGCCAAGGTAATTTCAATGGAAGGGAGTGATTCTATTATAGAAAACAAAGTATAAATTCTATTTTAGTTTCTAAAAAGTTCACTGGATTTGTAATCTCAAAAACGAAAAAAGTTAATGTTATCAGATAAATTTAAAACATTTTTTTTGTATTTCGTTTTCTTTGTATATTTTGCAGGGGCTCCCTCTGCGTTGGCCTCCTCTAATATACTACTTTTTGTATGTGTCTTGTATGCAGGTTTGTGTGCCTATAGAGACACGCGGAAATTCGATAAAATTGTATTGCTTCCTATTGCTCTATTTGCAGTAATTAATATGATATCGATATTAAGGTTTGGCAATAACATCAATTTACAGGCATATGTGGGATATAACTTACGGTTTTTATTCGCCTATTTTCTTATGAAGTTTGTCTCTGACAACTTTATGAAGTTCTACTCCAAGGCAATTTACTTAGCCGCTTTGATAAGTATTCCATTTTATTTAATTCAATGTATTAATGTTGATTTCTTTTATTCAAATTTCTCTTTTCTGAATCTGGCGATTCAAGAAAATATAGTTTCTCGCCATAATTGGAATTGTTTGGTATACACATCTTTCCCATTGTTGGATGGCTTGGTGCGTAATTCAGGCTTTGCTGCCGAACCCAGTTATTTCGGATTTTATTTAGCTTTAGGAATTATAATTGAACTTATTAGAAACAAATATCGGTTTAATAAAAGAGCTTCTATTGAGTTAGTGGTCGGATTAACAACATTTTCTACTACTTTCTATATGGTCCTCATTCTAATCGGCCTATGGTTAGCTATGAAAGTATCTTTTAAAAATAAAATTGGTTTTGCATTTGCTACAACTGTCTGTATTGTTGTTTTTTTAATTTCTTCTTTTGGAATGACAAAAATTCAGGGCATCGTAGAAATTGTTTCTGAAAGATCAGAGTTGGGATATGATATATACAAAGATCAGATTAATTTAAGCCGAATGGATAATATAGCCATCACAGCCACCAATTTGATGCGTTTTCCACTGGGACATGGAATGAATCATGCTGGATTATTCAAAAACTCACACAATGTAACGATGTCTGCTTCCAGTGCTTTATTTAATTACATTACTCAGTGGGGAGTTGCTTTTCTTTTTCTTTTCCCATGGATAATAGGACGTTTTTGGAAAGTACTGCAACCAAATACCAATATATTGAACCTTATAATCTTGACTGTCATTTTTATGATGTGGATGTTTTCGAGTATCGATTTTAAAGATCCCCTCTTTTTTATTGTAGTTATCATTGGCTTGCTAAGATACGTCCCCCTAAAAATACGTTCCCATTACAACCAAAAAACTATTCACAACATAGATTCGCAAAACATTCATTCTTTAACAAATTCTAATTGAAATTGATCCTTATTTATTGTGAAGTTGACATAGAATTTTTCAAATCTTATTGAAAGAAGAGAGCTTATCGAAAGTTAAATATTTCTTATGAGAATATTAATAATAGCCAATTATAAGCCAGATCTGGGTGGTATTTCAGGACAGGTGGAACTGTTGTCTCGAAATCTGTTAAATGAGGGCCATATTGTTCGAATTTTTTCAACGAAAAAATCGATTATTCAACGTTTATGGTTGATTTTTTCGTTGGCATTTGCTGGGCGAAAATATGAAATATTTCATATTCATGCTTGTTCTGATTGGGGATTTTTTCCTGCAGTATTGGGTGTGATGGTGGGAAAATTACAACGAAAAAAAATCATCTTAACTTATCATGGCGGAAAAGCTGAGAGTTTTTTCGATCACCACCCACAACTGGTTCGCTATTTTTTATGTAAAACAGATGCAAATATTGTGCTTTCGGTTTTTTTGGCTAAGATATTTGATATGCATAAAATACCATATCATATTATCCCCAATATATTGGAATTTAAAGATCATATATTAAAGAAGCGAACAACCATCAATCCTCGTTTTATAAGTACCAGAACACTTACCCCAACCTACAACATCGGGTGTATAATAAAGGCATTTGAAATGGTGCAACAGCAAATTCCTTCATCTGAATTATACATTGTTGGAGAGGGGAGCAGCAGGAATGAGTTAGAAGAAATGGTAAGACAGAAGAAGCTAAAGAATATTCATTTTTGTGGACGTGTAAAAAATTGCGAAATATATTCTTATTTGGAGAAAGCTGATATTTTTATCTCTTCCCCGATTGTTGACAACCAACCAATGTCTATTTTAGAGGCATTTAATGCTGGATTGTTAGTTATATCAAGCCATGTAGGAGGAATTCCTTATCTGATTGAAGATGGAGTTACGGGTTATTTGTTCGAATCGGATAATGAAAAACAATTAGCTGATTGTATGATAAAAGCAATTCAGGATGAAAAGCATTCAATAGAAATGATAAAAAACGGCAACAAAGAACTGATTAAATACCAATGGCAGTATATCCGAAACAAAATATATAGCATTTATTTTACTATTTGAAAATGAAATTATTTAAAGAATTTATTATTTTAAACATCATATTACCAATAGCAGATCTTGTACTGCATACTCATCTTTTTTACTGGTATAAAAAAATCAATAAAATGTTGCGATGGAGTCCAGATAAAATTAAATGTTGGCAAATAGAAAAACTACAACAACTCATTCATCACGCCTATAATAACACCGTATATTATCATGAATTATTTGATTCTTTAGGATTAAAACCGGAAGATATTAGAACGATAGAAGATTTGGAAAAAATACCTCCTTTAACCAAAGATATTATCAGAAACAGGTATGATGATATAATCCCAAAAAACATTCATCAGTTTCATTATCATCATAGTTCCACCGGAGGCTCTACCGGAGAACCCACAAAATACATAAAAGATAATAATTCATGGGGTTTCGACAACGCTTTCAATATTATTGCATGGAAACAAACAGGTTACAGATATGGTGATAAATTTATGGCACTGGGAAGTTCTTCCATTTTCCCCACTAATAAAAAATCTATTCTTCATCATTTTTATTACAAGCTAAAAGGGAAAATTCCTTTTAATGCAATGAATCTTTCAGAGGAGGTGCTTCATCATTATGTAAATTTTTTATCCAAACATAAAATTCATTACATATACGGATATGCATCTTCCATCTATATATTAGCTAAATTTATAGAAGATAACCATCTTCAAAAAACAATCAATATAAAAGCATGTTTCCCAACTTCTGAAATTTTAACAGAAACATATAAAAACACCATAGAGAGAGTTTTTCATTGTCTTATTTTGGATTCTTACGGTGCAAATGATGGTGGAATCATAGCTCATCAGTTTGGGGATGGGTTTAAAGTTGGATACAATAGCATTGCACAACTAATAACCAATCAATCAACAAATTTTGGAACGGAATTACTCACCGATGTGACGAATCTTGCATTCCCATTTATTCGTTATCAATTAGGGGATGAGGTAGAAATTGGGGATGGTTATTCAGATAAATACAATGGACAAATTTTTAACAGAGTAATGGGTAGAACTTCGGATATTATCATGTTGGAAAATGGTAAAATATTGACGGGACCGGGATTTACAATTTTATTTAAAGACTTGAATGTCATAGGATATAGAATCTTTAAAAGTAATCCTCTGGAACTTACGTTAGAAATTGTAAAAGGAAGTGGATATAATCAAGAACAAGAAGATTTGATAGAAGAAACCATGCACAAACACGCCGGTAAAGACTGTAAAATCATTATTAATTATTTAACTGAGATGAAAAAACGGAATAGTGGTAAAAGTTTGTTTTTTATGAATTAACAATCTCTCTATTATGAAACACAAATATAGATCGTGTTTTATAAATCGTCACAATAAATTGTGTTTCCGATAATCTGTTCAAAATTCACATATATTACTGCCATAGTATAGCGCTATGTATAATAACAATCATGCATAGGGGCATTTTGGCTGAGAATATTTTGCATACCTCAGTATCAAAGGCAATTTTGTAAATAGTTCGGTACAAAACAATAGAATAATTATTATACACCATATGAAAATACTAATAGACATAGGTCATCCAGCACATATACACTATTTTAAAAACTGTGTAAAGATTTTGTCTGAAAAAAATTATGATTTTCTATTTGTTGTAAGAGAGAGAAATAGTACCATAGAATTGATTCAAAATTTGAAATTTAACTATAGATCGCGAGGCAAAGGCGGTTCAAATTTAATTTCAAAACTATTATTGATTCCTGTTATTGATTTTAAACTATTTAAGATAGCAAAAACATTTAATCCTGATATATTTTTATCATTTTCGTCATTTTACGCCGCACATATTGCGTGGATCATGAGAAAAACGCATATCGCGTTTGATGATACCGAACACGCTGTTTTTGAACATATTTTATGCAGACCATTTACAGAGGCAGTATTTAGTCCAAGTTGTTATAATGCTAAATTGAGCAAAAATCAAATACTATTTAATTCATATATGGAATTATGCTATCTGCATCCAAATTATTTTATACCTGATGACCGAATTTATCAAGAACTAAATTTGAAGGAAAATGAAAAATATTGTGTTCTTCGTTTCGTTTCGTGGGATGCAAATCACGATGTAGGGCAACATGGATTGACAATTGATGATAAAATACAAATTGTAAATGAGCTAAGTAAATACTGTAAAATCTTTATTTCTTCCGAACAAGAGTTGCCAGTGGAGTTAATAAAATATAAATTGAATATTCACCCTTCAAAGTTACACGATGTGTTAAACTATGCAACTTTATATATAGGGGAAGGGGGAACTACTGCCTCTGAAGCCGCAGTATTGGGAACTCCAGCCATCTATATCAATACGCTTAGTGCCGGATTATTTAAGGAGGAGATCAAGTATGGTTTGTTGTATCATATCTTACATGTAAATGAAGTAATCGATAAAGCAAAAACCATTCTTTTAGATGATACGGCAAAAACGAAATATTTAAATAGAAGGGAAATTTTACTAAAAGACAAAATTGATCCGACAGCATGGATGGTTTGGTTGATAGAAAATTATCCGCAAAGTATAAAGAAAATGAAAAAAAATCCCGATTATCAACATAAATTCAGATAATGGACTTCACTTTAAAAACATATCAATCATTGTTGCATGCCTTAAAAAGAAATGGTTATAAATTTCAGACTTTCGAGGAATTTTTATCAAATCCTTTAAATGGAAAATCTGTTGTCCTCAGGCATGATATAGACAAACTACCTCAGAACGCTTTCCAATTGGCCCAACTGGAACATCAAAATGGGGTTCAAGCATCCTATTATATTCGAGTAAGAAAAGGAGTATGGGATGAAACAATAATCAAAAAGATAGTGAGTTTTGGACACGAAATTTCATATCATTACGAAGATTTAACCATTGCCAGAGGGAATGATGAAAAAGCATTGGAGCA
The DNA here is from genome assembly GCA_036649255.1 of Bacteroidales bacterium. Taxonomy (GTDB): domain Bacteria; phylum Bacteroidota; class Bacteroidia; order Bacteroidales; family WCHB1-69; genus JAVWBZ01. The sequence continues at coordinate 12,405 of JAVWBZ010000003.1, read as the reverse complement.
TTTCAAAAAGCAGTTGGCAAAAATCCGTGAGTTTTATCCTGCTAAAACAATTTGTATGCACGGAAGTCCTCTCAGTAAATGGGATAATTGCAAGTTGTGGGACAAATATGATTATCGGAGTATGGGAATAATAGGAGAACCTTATTTGGATGTGGATTACTCTAAAATACTGTATATCACAGACACGGGACGTTCATGGAACAGTGCGAAGGTGAGTGTTAGGGACAAAGTAAAAGACGGATTAAAGGTTTCTATTAAAAATACTACACACCTGATATCATTGCTCGATGGCCATCAACTTCCTGATAAAATAATCATGAATACACATCCTCAACGGTGGTTTAATTTTGGATTTGGATGGCTTAGAGAATTTGTCATTCAAAATATAAAAAATAAAGTCAAAAGAATTTTAATCAAATTATCTTAATCGTATATACAATGAAAAAAACATTTATTATTCTATTACTTATTTTCATGGGCATACATAGCTATGCTCAAACCGATACAATTCCCAAAGTGAATGTAAAGCTAAATAGTGTAGTGGTATTGGGAATCATGAACCCGGCAGTAGAATTTCGAGTATTTAAAAAAGGAAGTGTTCAGATAGAAGCCATCGGTATTTTTGCACCACGAAATTTTCTCGGTACAGGCTATCCTTGTTCTATGGCTGTAACATATGGTGAGTTCAGGTTTTATCCAAAACAAGTATTTAAAGGATTCTTTTGCGGAGTGCATACAGGCTGGGCTGTTTATCGGTTGAATAAGAATCTTTTGCCGATATACGGTTATCTGAAAGATCCTAATTCCATTCATGTTGGACAAGCTTTAATTGTAGGTTTTATAGTGGGGTACAATATTATTCTCAACAAACACTGGGGGTTGGAAATTTCTCTTGGGGGTGGAAGACAATTCTCAACCTACGAATCCTATACCCCAAAGGCAGACGGAACCTCCGCACATCGCGAACTTAATGGTTCTGCCGAATACCTCCCGACAAAAGGTGGAATTTTAGTAAATTATCGATTTTAACACAATGTAAACTATAAAATTAAAACTATAAAATAATGAAAACGTTAGAAAGAATTTTCCCATTAATCTTTTTGGTTTTGTTGGGTGGGTGCGCCTCTCAGAAACAGATTTCCTATTTACAGAATATGCCCAATCATTATGAACAGGTTTTAACTCAAAATTATGAAATCTCCATTCATTCCGATGATTTACTCTCTATTATGGTAAACAGCAAAGATCCTGAACTGGCACAGATGTTTAATCTGCCTATGGTAAGTTATCAAATTACGAATAATACGACAGGTTTAGGTGCCGGACAAAATAAAGTGCTGGGATATCTTGTAGACAAAGAGGGATATATAGAATTTCCGGTTTTAGGCCAGCTGAAAGTTTCAGGAATGACCCGTCCGGAACTGACCTCTTTTATTAAAAGGCAATTAATAGAAAAGGGATTGCTGAATGATCCGATTGTTACCGTACAGTTTCTCAATTTCAGAATTTCAGTCATGGGTGAAGTAGCTCGCCCAGGAACATTTGAAATCAACAGCGACCGTATTACGTTGCTTGAAGCCCTCAGTCGTGCAGGCGACTTGACTATTTACGGGAAACGCGATAACGTTAAAATTATCAGAGAGGTAGATGGAAAGCGAACGATCTCTACCGTAGATTTACGCAATACCGACATTTTCATCTCTCCATATTACTATCTTCAACAAAATGATATCGTATATGTGGAACCAAATAAAGCAAAAGCAGGACAGAGAGAAATCAATCAGAACCGCTCTATCGGAACCTGGGCTTCCATTGTATCCGTACTTGTATCTGTTGCAGTACTTATTTTTAAATAAATTACTTAACACTTTATAAGTGAAATACTCTATGAAAAAAGATAAACTTGAAAATTTAGACTTTATGGATTTTAATGACAACCATTCACAAGACACTACTACGATGGCCGATCTATTAGCTATCATTTTTCATCATAGAAAATGGTTCATCCTCTCTGTTTTAATAGGTGTATTTATTGGATTTCTTTATATACACATTACACCGGAAAGCTATTCACGTACAGCTACCGTGTTGGTGAAAGACAACAAAAAAGGCGCTGCTAACGGCGAAGCAGCTACATTTCAAGATCTATTTTCGTTTGGCAGCAACTCTGTGGATAATGAGATAGGATTTTTTAAAAGTAAAAGGTTAATGCTTGAAGTAACCACACGGTTGAATTTAGACATAAGCTACAAAGAACGTGGAGGGTTACGCAAGACCGAACTTTACAGCTCTACACCGGTTACTGTTACGTTTTTTGAGATTGAACCCGGGCAAACCATCAGTTTTACGGCTACTATACTTGATGAACAACAGATACAACTATCCGATATCGTAGTGGAAGAAAAGAACCACAAAGAAACGGTGAAGGTACAATTGGGTGATACAACAGATACGCCAATGGGAAAAATAGTAATAACCCCCACTCTTTTTATGAAAGACAGCTATATAGGAGAATCTATTTATGTCAATAAGGAAAATTTGAAAATGGTATCGGATAGCTATAATGCTAAATTAAAGGTAGAAATTGCCAACAAACAGTCTTCACTGATCAACCTGACCATAGAAGATGAAAATAGCGATCGGGCGGAAGATCTACTCAATACATTAATAGAAGTTTACGAAAAAGATGCCATTGATGATAAAAATAAGATCGTAATCAATACTGCCAATTTTATAAAAGATCGTTTGGCCATCATTGAGGCAGATCTTGGAATAGTGGATACGGAAATAGAAAACTACAAGAAGAAAAACAAGCTTACTGATATTACTTCCGAAAGTGCTCTGGTTCTTCAAAATACAGGACATTTGGACAGTGAAAGCCTGAATGTGGAAAACCAGTTGAACATGGCAGAATATATGAAAAATTATCTACGGGATAATTCAAAAATAGCAGACCTTATTCCAGCAAGTATCGGGATCAACGACAACGGTATCCAAAACCAGATCAATGAATACAATACAATCGTAACAAAGCGGAATAAACTGATAGCAAATAGTAGTGCCAATAATCCAATTATACAGGATTTGAACAGCACATTGTCAGCTATGCGTTTATCTGTTCTTAAAGCTGTTGACAACCTGATTGCAGGATTGAAGATGCAGGTTACTTCCATGAAACATAAAGAGCAGGAAAATATAAGTAAAATATCAGATGTTCCCACACAACAGAAGTATGTGATAAGCATTGAACGGCAACAAAAAATCAAAGAAGAACTATATCTCTATCTACTGAATAAAAAAGAGGAGAACGAACTTCAACTTTCCATTGCAGAAAGTAACTGCCGCATTGTAGATCCTGCAGATGGTCCGGTATTACCAGTTGCTCCAAAAAAAGTCAGTGTGATATTAATTTGCTTCACATTAGGTCTTATAATTCCTGCCCTCTGTCTTTATATACGTTCGCTAATCAACACACGCCTATATACTAAAAAAGAAATAAAGGCGGGATTAAGTATTCCTTTTCTTGGAGAAATTCCATTAGAAAAGCAGACATATACGAAAGATATTGTCGTAGAAGAAGGAAGCAGAGAAAGTATCTGTGAGGCATTTAAAATATTACGAGATAATTTGGATTTTATGGATACAGAGAAAAAAAAGAAAGGGAAAGTAATTCAATTAACATCCTCCAATCCAAATTCAGGCAAAACCTTTATCACCACTAATCTTGCTATCAGCATCGCTTTGTCGAATGTGAAAGTAATCGTACTTGATTTAGATTTGAGAAAAGGTTCGTTGACCAAAAAATTGGGTATTGGGACAAAACAAATAGGTATATCAGCCTATCTGAGCGGCAAAGTAGATGTGATAACCGATTTGATACGTCCATTTCCTGATAGTAGCCGTTTGGATATGATTACTTCGGGTGCATTGCCTCCCAATCCTGCAGAATTACTAAAAAACGGAAAGTTTGACCAACTGATTGCGGAACTGAAAGAAACTTATGATTATATCTTGTTAGACAATCCACCCTATGGAGTCGTAGTTGATACTTCTCTTTGTACCCGTTTGGCCGATCAGACTATTTATATTATTCGTTCCGGACTTTTTGATAAACGTCAATTACCTGAAGTGCAGGAATTATACGACTCTCAAAAAATACGGAATATGAGTATTGTGCTTAATGCCGTTGACTACACAAACAACGGGTACGGTTACGGCTATGGTTATGGCTATGGTTACGGTAATGACGAGGAGATGAAATCTCGTAAAAAAAACTTTTTCAAAAGACTTTTTGGTATTTAAAAACAAAAAATTATGTTTTTATTTCAGCATAAAATAAAACTGGCTGATACAGGTTTCTTCATTGGCTTTACCGACTTTCACAGCCATCTCCTTCCCGGAGTGGACGATGGAGTAAAAACATTGGAGGAGGCTTTGAAAACACTGGATTATTTTTCCCTTTTAGGGATAAAAAAAGTGATACTCACACCCCATGTGATGAATGGAATGTCTGACAATTGGGAACATGTTATCCAATCTTTCAATATTCTCTGCCAACAATACCATGGAGAAATTGAAATGAGTCTTGGAGCTGAATATATGCTGGATTCAGGTTTTGAAAAACGTGTTGAAAAAGGATTGCAATACTTAGACAACGATCGCATATTGGTAGAGACTTCTTATTTATCTCCACCTAATAATCTTTATGAGCAGTTATACAACCTGTCGGTGGTTGGCAATACACCTGTCATCGCACATCCCGAACGTTATCTTTATATGAAACAGTCTGACTATCATCAGCTAAAAAATCATGATTATTTACTACAATTGAATTTGCTTTCACTATCAGGTTATTATGGAAAACAGGTAATGAAAAAGGCAATCTATTTATTGGAACAAGAGATGTACGATCTGATAGGAACAGATTTGCACAATGTAAAAACATTCCAAATGTGGATAAAAAAATTAAAAGTAACCAATTCGCAACTGAAAAAACTAACAACTATTAAGCTAAAATAATATTTCATTCAACAGTATTATAAACAAATCATTGTTAAAATAATGGGATCATTTTAACAATAGCCTGATTTTTATTTTATGATTCAGGGCGTGCCGGCTTCGCCGTCGGGTCGTCCACTATACTCCGCAGCAGCCTTCGTAAAACTCAGGCCACTGCGGGGTGCCGTTTCCGCCCCTCACGCTCCCGGAATTGGACATCCTACCCAAAATAAATCTGGGCACAACACCTCAACACACTCTGCTGTTTTGCTTCATTTTCAAGTTTTGCTATTGCCGATTGATACAGTTCGCCAAGAAATGAATCAGCAAAACACCATTTGATTAAAAGCCTCTTTCCGCAACAACATTTCCCGATTGAATAACAAATCCCTGATTTCATTTAACTGCAAGGTACTCAAATCATCAAAAGCGAAGAAAGGAGTTAAAAAAAGAGGAATCTGGCAAGGAAAAAGAAGTTTTATATTTTCATACAGCGCTTGCTCATCCGAAAGAGCAAGCGCTTTTTGTTTATATTTCAAATATTGCAAAATTCTGAGGCCGTCGGCTTTTTCATGAAAAGCCCGCTCAAAACGTGTTACCTCTTTTGCATTTTCACGCAAGGGTTTCCACAAACGATCCGTTTTGAACTGTGATTGAAGAAATTGAATGAACGGAGTTTCGATGTCTTCTTTATATAATTGTTTAATAAGACAATACGTTTGTTCTATTTCATCAAATAACGAATAATGATAAATGGGATAACTTTCCCAATGACCACCATCGCCCTTTATCATAGCCGGCCCTGTACCAAAAAAAACTCTGTCGGAAAAACGGGCTTCCGGGTGAACAGTCTCTTCATTCCAGTTGCTGATAACTGTCATTTTTCTCAATTTCTGCAAAAGGTAAAAATCTTCTCCACTCTTCATGGGCGTGATACTCCCAATTTTCCTTAAAGCATTTACTTTCATGGCAATAGCCGAACCCACCGCCGTAAAATTATAGGGACTGTTAATTCTATAGAGATTTAACACCCAACTGCGCATATAAATTTCATACCGCAATATCGCCCGATTTTCGCGATCATTTTCAGTCAAATCATGATAATAGGGTACCGAAATAGCCGAAAAAAAAGGATATGCCGTCAGTTGATCCCCAACAGATTGAAAATAAGAAGGGCCAAACAACGTATCCGAATCCAGACTGATTATCATATCTTCCTGAGCCGCCGTTTCCAATATCGTATCAAACAATTTTTTTCTGGCCCAGCCTACTCCGTAATTTTTTCCCGTCCACCCTTTTCCTTTTGAAGTGCAATCTATCAGATTTATTTTAAATCGTTGCTCTCTCTTCAGTAAAACCAATAATTGTTGGTTATGATGACAAATGGGAACTTTCTCAGGATTTTCCCAATAATTCTCTGGTTGATTCACACAAATATATACGGTAAACGGATAAGCGGTTTGTTGATTGGCAATAGCCTGAAGGGTACGGGGTAGAAAATCAAGCTCATCCATGGCAGGAATGGCAATGTGCAAATGCGACATATTCTTTATTTTGATTTAACAATAACTTTAACTTCTCTGGTTTTAACGGGTTTTTCATTTTCCCAAGGGCGTTTATATTCAAACTTTAAAATGGCCTCTCCTTTGCGAACACCTTTAAAACTCCAATAACGCTTACTCGAAGCTCCCATCATCTCTTTGGGAGCCATGTTCACGTAGCGACTTTCCCCCGATTCCACCACCGAAACTTCTTTTTGATTGCCCCATTCCCATGAGTAACCAGTTGAAGCATTTGTAATAAATTCTATCTCAAAAGTCTGCCCTACTTTTATTTCAAACAGATCTTTTTGAGAATCAAGTCCAGTCGTTTTTTTACTTGATTTACATGCTCCCAACAAAAGGAGAAAAATACAGATTATAGTGGGAAATTTCATTGAATGAAAAATTAATAATTTAATATTATGAATATTTTTAATTGGGAAACACCTTTCTATCTTTTATACTCCGTCTACAATATTTAAAATAACATTACTTTTTCCCAAGTGAGCTCCATTACGAAGATTACTTAAACTAATGAATAACAAGTTATCTGATGGACGATAAACCATCATATTTTGAAAACCATGCCACAATCCTCCATGGTAAATAAGTTTTCCATAATAGGGATTTTCTTCCAATCGAAGCCCATAACCGTAAAGTTCTGAAGGGGTTTTTCCATTGACCAATTTGTTCTGCACCGAAACAGCCTCCTTAAGCCACTCTTTCGGAATAATTTTATACTGATTAAAATAAGCTGTTTTCCATTTCATTAAATCTTCCGAAGTGGAGTAAATTCCTTTATCTCCAATAGTTCCATCCGAATACTCATAGGGCAATTCTTCTCTGCTTCTTGCGTGTCCTTTCGGAATAACTCTATTGGTTTGATTTTGCAATTCAGTAATATAAAAAGTATGAGTCATTCCAGCCGGAAGAAAAATCTGAGTATGCATATACTCTTCAAACTTCATCCCACTCACTTTTTCCACAATCAAAGCCAAAATCGCATAATTAGTGTTGGTATATTGAAACTTTTCTCCGGCATCAAAGGGCCTTTTTACGCCCGATTTAATCAAGGTATCTAGCATTTCCGCATTGGTAAGCCAATGAGAAGTATCAAAACAGTGAAGCGGAAGATCAATATACTCGGGAAGTCCGCTTGTATGGCTCAACAATTGGTGGATCTTAATATTATAATAAGGAATTTGCGGATAATATTTCGACAATAAATCATTCAGATTTAATTTGTTTTCAGAAGCCAATTTTAAAACGGCCGCCGCCGTGAATTGTTTGGAAAGAGAGGCCAATTCAAAACAACTGTTGCTATCTAACAGATTTTCCTTTTTCCTTTTGGCTTGTACCATTTCAGGATAGGTCCATGATTCATAACCAGTTCTTTGATCATATAATTTGGCATATCCATATGTTCTTCGCACTACAACGCTATCATTTAAAGCAATTAAAAGGGAGCCATTTAAAGTATTGGCCATTCCATCCGCCATCTTATTGAGCGCTATTATTTTAAACTGTGGATTTACTTCATTAAACAGCAGTTGGATCTCTCTCACCGAAAGTTCCGATAGTTTTTTAGTAGGTAATACTTTAGGTTTTAAAATTTGAGAAAAAGAGATGTTCATACAACAGAATAAAAACACCAAAAATCCTATTTTTCTTATCAATATCCTCATCAGTTATTATTTTATCATTCTTAAAGTGCAACTCTAAAATTAATTTTAAAAGCAACATTATCAATTTGCCTTTCGTAAGCATAAGCTCCATAACGATAGAAAGCCCCCACCCCAAATGAAAAAGCCTTTAATATTACCAACAAATCTTCCACCAATATCCCGGTTTCAAAATAGCCTTTTTCCATGGTCTTGAAAGTAACGCCGTAATGGCTTTTTTTATTGTTAAGCCAGCCAAAACCTATGTTCTGACAAAGCACAATTTTAGGAGAAAAACGCCTATTTTGGGTCATTTTTCCAAAATTATGCCAAACAAACAGACTTACTTCTGTACTGGACAAAAACTCATTGGCTCTCATAACGGCAAATTGTTCTTTCCCATAAAAGCCCAATGTTGCATAGCCAGCAATAGGAACATACAAAAGCGAATAAGGCAAATGGTCGGGGGTAAATCCTGCTGTTAAACAGAACTCCGTAGAACCCAACATTTTATAATCCATTTTATACACTACCTTTAAATCAAACTTGTTATAGTTGAAAGAACTGTTCCATACATTTTTAATACCTCTGGTATAATGAAAAAGAACAATTGGATAGGGAGAACGAGCCAACAAAATAAAATCGTCGGCTTTGAAACTCATCTCTTTAAAAGCCAGTCTAAAGCCGATTTTGATAGCAAAATCTTGATAGGCATAACGATGAAATTCAACACCCTCTGGAATAGGAATTTCATAATTATAGTTAAAACAAGTTTTATTTTGAGCATAACTGACCGAAGCATATCCTTCAAGTGCCCTGGTTATCTTTGTTTTAAATTGTATTCCAACCGCATCACTCATATCAAATTTATAGATCAACCATCGTCTATAATATTCTCCGGTAAGCATCGTATAATCACGATCAAAATACTGTGTTCTACCGCTTTCCAGCACATCATGCTGATAAAAAATTCTTGCAATACAATCACGATTATGATTGATAATAAAATCGGAACGCGCTCCCCATTTCCACTCTTTATCTTTTAAGCCATATGCAAAATGACCTCCAAATTTCACATATTTAGTCACTCTATTATTTGTATAAAGGCCCAAACCTAAGCGAAATCCTTCACTATTATCAAAATTCACGATACTTGCCAGGTCAACATCTATGGGCCCCACTGGCAAAAAACCCGTAATGAGCGATTGCAGAAAAAATAATTTTCTATCCAATTTGAGCGTCTGCCCCAGCGTATCCAATTTCCTATAGATAAACTGCTCGTGATAGGTTAATCCTATCTTTCGATACAAGGCTAAATTTTGCTCATTCAACGTATAGGAATCAATTTGGTCTTCCACATCCGGAATTCCGAAATCTTTCAATTTTAAAGGAATATCTGTTTCAACATCTTGAACAGTTATTTGCGATAATATTAACGGGGAAAAATTCTTCAATTGGAAATTTTCCAACCGGATTTCTGCTTCCAACAAAGTGGGGAACCACGTTCCATTAGGCTGTTTTTCATATTGTTGAGTAATAAAAATAGGCAGAGATTTTATCGAATCCACCGCTGAAGCAATCACTTTTTGAATGGCATAACCATCGGAATTAATATAAAGCGTTCCCTTTAAAGAATTAAAAATAACACCTTTAATCGGTTTATAATCAATTACATATATAGTATCTTGCCCGGCATACCAAGTATCAACGAGAGAAAAACAATATTTATTAAAAGTATGAACGGAAACAGGATTGACATACTTGACAGTCGCAATTTGTATAAAATCACTTTGGTAAAAGCTAAAAGATTGTGTCTGTGTAAGAAAAACCGAAAGAATAGGGTTTTCAAACCCGGCTGTTTTAGAAGCAATTAATTTTTGATACTCCCTATTGGGTTGCTTAAAATAATATTCCGTTACGCTTTCGTTCACAAACAGATGGTATTTTTTCAATAAATCATTAATTTGTGTAAGAGAATCGCGCTTAGGAAAAAAATCATTCGCAACCGATATAGCATCTAAGTTTTCTTTTGCCTCAACCGCCCTATTACTATCAGCCAACTGATTTATAATTAACAATTTATGATAATTAATACATTTGAAAGTTTTATTATGATAAGGACTATTTATTTTTCTGTTTTGAATAGCCAGATTCATAATACGATCAGCCGGATTTTCCGTTTCTCTGAGCCATAGTTCATGGGAGCCCTTCATGGGTACTCTCTCATTATTCTGACAGAGTAATGAGAGAGTACCCATGAAGGTAAAAAACAGAAAAAAGAATATATTACGTACCAAAATTTGATTTAAAAATAGAATTGCAAAAATAGAAAAATTGATCAAACAATAAAACCTGGTATGTTGTAGTTAAATAAATATTCTTAATATTGCATACTCAAAAAGCCAATAGGCAAAACAATGAAATTTATATTCCCTACATCCAATCATTAAATAAATCAATTATTAAAAGAAAGCACAAATGAAAAAAAATTATTTTGTATTGTTGGTTGCTTGCTCCATACTTTTATTAAGTGCTTGCGGCAAGAAAAAAAGTGGCGGTTCTTTTTCCGTTGATAAATTTTCTAACGGGAAAGCCGGTGAAATCATTTTAATCATGGGAGACCAGGTATTTACTCCAGAAGCACAAAAAAAGGTATCCGATACACTTCAACAGCCACAACCGGGAATTAACCAGATAGAACCCATGTTCGACATTTTGCATTTTCAACCAAAAGATTTTACTTCCGAATTTGTACGACATCGTAATATTGTACATTTCGATATCAATCCCGATTACGGGAGTAACCACATTACTTTTGAAACCAATGCTTGGTCAAGTCCACAAATGTATATCAAAATCAAAGGGAATCAGGCCGATTCGGCCATTGCATTGTTTATGAATAACAAAGAAAAAATTCTTAGATCTTTGTATGACAATGATTTAAGAAGAATTCAAAACTACTATGCTAAAGAAATTAATCATACCATTGAGAAAACCGTAAAAGATAAGTTTGGAATCTTATTATCGATTCCCAATCACTATTTCATAGCAAGTGAAGAAAAAGATTTTCTCTGGTTACGTTTCAGAACGGCTAAGAACGATCGTTTCATCATGGTTTATAAAATGCCCGCTTACGAACTAACGGAGGCCAATCTTATTGCAACCCGCGATACCATAACCAAGAGGTACGTTCCAGGAGCCATCAAAGGAGCTTACCCTATTGTTGCTCAAAAATTTGGTTTTCCCATTGTCAAAAACATCCAGATCGGCACTAAAAAAGGAGTTGAAATGAGAGGTATTTGGGAATCGGTTCATGATAAAATGGGCGGTCCTTTCTACAGTTTTACCTTTTTATCTCCCGATGGAAAAAATTGCATCACCGTGGATGGCTTTGTTTATGCTCCTCAAGAGAATAAACGAGATTATCTACGTGAAGTTGAAGCCATTGTAAAATCTTTGAGATAATCAACAATATTCAACTCATTCCTGTAACATAAAATCATTTCGTTGCGTCTTGTCAAAGTGAAAGAAATTGAAAAAGATAAAAAGCTTGTATTAGGTTGTCTGAAAAATGATAGAAACAGCCAGAAACTGCTTTATGATCGATTTTCATCTAAGATGCTGGCAGTTTGCATACGTTATGCCTCCAGCAAAGATGAGGCAGAAGATGTGATGATAGAAGGATTTATGCTTGTTTTCACCCATCTTGAAACCTATAATTTCGAATGTTCTTTGGAATTTTGGATTCGTAGAATTATGACCAACAAGGCGATCTCCAACTTTCGTTCAAACAAAAAACGGTATAACCACGTTCCCCTTGAAGAAAGTCAGGAAATCAGCCTGACCGATAATGGGGCATGTGATATTGAAACTACGCTAACCGGCAAGGAATTGGTAAAATTGATCAAGCAAATGCCTGAAAACTTACAATTAATTTTTAATCTTCGTGTTTTTGAAGAATATTCTCACAAAGAAATTGCCGAAGCATTGGCCATTTCAGAAAGTAATTCACGAGTCTATTTTTTAAGAGCCCGGCAATGGATTGAAAAACAATTAAATATAACTGACGAACAAATGAAAAGCAGAAATTAATCAAAAAAAGTTGTTGAAATAATATAAACCTATAGATTTTCAATCAAAAAATAGAGGACAAACCAATGAAAAACAAGCTACTCAAAGAGGTGATAGAAGAGATGCAAGAAGTA
>JAVWBZ010000002.1:0-21697 GCA_036649255.1 Bacteroidales bacterium | reverse complement strand
TTGAACGTTAACAGTTCCTTCTGCTGCAACAGCAGTTGCAGTAGTGTCTGCTTCAACAACAGGTTCTTCAACAATAGCTTCTTCAACAACAGGTTCTTCAACAACTGCTTCAGGTTCAGCTTTAGGACCACATGCTGCGAAAACGAAAGCAGCAACTGCAAGGATTGCAAATAATTTTTTCATTTCTTTTCTTTTTTAATTTGGTTGTTTTTTATGGTTGCAAAATTACACATTAATTGTATCTCTAAACCGACATAATTGGTTTAATTTGTTAAATAATGTTAACAGTCAATAATATCACACCAATGGAATTTATCTTCTGCTTCACCGAATTGAATACCAGTAAGATAAGTGTACATTTTTTTACACCATGGACCAGGTTCACCATCTTTGGATAGAATGAATTCATGGCCTGTTTCTCTATCTTGAATTACTCCGATAGGAGAAATAACGGCAGCAGTACCGCAAGCGCCTGCTTCTTCGAAAGTTCCTATTTCTTCAATCTCAACATGTCTTCGTTCAATGATCAAACCCAAGTCGGCAGCAATTTCGCGGAGGCTCATATTGGTGATGGAAGGAAGTATAGAACCTGAATCGGGAGTTACATATTTACCGTTTTTAATACCAAAAAAGTTGGCAGGACCGGCTTCGTCAATATATTTTTTAGTTTTAGCATCTGCAAAAATAGTAGCGGCAAAACCTTCTTCATGAGCTCTTTCACCTGCACGTAAACTGGCTGCATAATTGCCACCCACTTTTACATGGCCTGTTCCGAGAGGAGCAGCTCTGTCAAAATCACGGGCAATTTGCATTTTTACCGGCTTGAAACCTGCTTTAAAGTAAGGGCCTACCGGTGTTACAAAAATCATAAATAAATATTCATCAGCAGGACTAACACCTACTTTTGCACCTGAACCGATTAACAATGGACGAATATATAAAGTACCACCGGTTCCGTAAGGAGGAATATAACCGGCATTTAATTGAACAGCTTTCCAACAAGCTTCTTTAAACATTTCTTTGGAGACACATTGCATTAATAAAGTATCGGCTGATTTTTTTAAACGTTTCCAATTTTCTTCCCATCTGAAAATACGTACTTTCCCGTCTTTTCCTCTGTAAACTTTCAAACCTTCAAACGCCTCTTGTCCATAATGAAGGCATGTAGCAGCCATGTGAAGTTCAATGTTTTCCGAAGAGCTAATTTCCAATTGGCCCCATTTTCCGTCTCTGTAATAGCAGCGAACATTGTAATCAGTTTTTACATAACCGAAACTCAAATTTTTCCAATCAATGTTTTTCATAACAAATTTATTTTATTTAAAGTTTTAAAGATTAATATTTTATCGATAGTTTTGCTCAGACACCTGATAAACAACAAACTTCAATTCCTGGCATTTTCTCTCTTCCTTTTAAGGCAATTATTTCCATAAAAAATAAAGCCGAAATATTGGAAGGAGCGAAATGTTTGACAAGTTTGATCGCTGCGGAAGCAGTACCACCTGTTGCCAAAATATCATCAAATAAAAGAATTCTTTGATTGAATTTCATGGCATCTTGATGAATTGCAATCGTAGCACTCCCATATTCCAAATCGTAGCTTTCTTCGTAAGTTTTGTAAGGAAGTTTCCCTTTTTTACGAATGGGAACAAAGGGAATGCCAAGTGCTAATGCCAATGCAGGACCGAAATAGTATCCTCTTGCTTCCAAAGCTACTAAAACTTCAGGGTTCATCGCCCTTGCGGTTTCCATCAAAACTTTGAATATTCTTTGATATTCTTGCGCATCATTCATGACTGTTGTAATATCATAAAATTTAATTCCAGGAGTAGGAAAATCATGTACAATCCGCACTTTTGATATATCAATCATAAGATTTACTTTTAATTTAAAGGAGGTGCAAAGATATAAGTTTTTTAGATATAGTGGGTGATTTTTTCCCTATTTCTTATTTCCTATTTTTGGTAAAAAAACTATTTTTTTAATCTCTTCTTGATTGATTTGTGTTGATATAAATTTCGGTTGAATTTTTAAGTTTCATTTTTAAACAAGAATAAAGTTGCCTTTATTTAAATAATAATCAAACGAATTTTGTGCTCCATTTTAGTTGGAAAACAAAAATTTCAGTTTGCCTCATTAGCTGTTTCATAATTAATCTGTATTTTTGCACATCAAATTTAAATTATAATGGCAATTAAGAAATCACGTTATACGATTACATCGGCTCTTCCTTATGCGAATGGGCCTGTTCATATAGGACATCTTGCCGGTGTTTATATTCCTGCGGATATTTATGCTCGTTATTTACGCTTGAAGGGGGAAGAGGTGCTTTTTATCGGAGGATCCGATGAACATGGAGTACCCATTACCATCAAAGCAAAAAACGAAAATACCACTCCGCAAGCGATTGTGGATCGATATCATGCTATTATTAAAAAATCCTTTGAGGAATTAGGGATCTCTTTTGATATTTATTCCAGAACTTCTAATCCTATTCATCATGAAACGGCTGCCGATTTTTTCACTAAATTATTTAACGAGGGAAAGTTAATTGCAAAAATATCACAGCAATATTATGACGAAGAAGCCAATCAATTTTTAGCCGACCGATATATCACAGGAACTTGTCCTTTTTGTAACAATGAACAGGCTTACGGCGATCAATGTGAGGCTTGCGGAACCAGTTTAAATGCCACCGATTTGATTAATCCGAAATCGGCTCTCAGTGGGAATATTCCTGTTTTAAAAGAAACCAAACACTGGTATTTGCCTTTAGATCAATATGAATCATGGTTAAAAGAGTGGATTTTAAAAGGACATAAAGAAGATTGGAAAAGTAATGTGTATGGTCAGTGTAAGTCTTGGATTGAACAAGGGTTGCAACCACGTGCCGTGACGCGTGATTTGGACTGGGGGGTAAAAGTGCCGTTGAAAGAAGCCGAGGGGAAAGTGCTGTATGTATGGTTTGATGCTCCTATTGGCTATATTTCGGCTACCAAAGAGTGGGCACAAGAACATCATCAAGATTGGGAAAAATGGTGGAAAGCAGAAGATACCCAATTGGTTCATTTTATTGGAAAAGATAATATTGTGTTTCATTGCATCATATTTCCTTGTATGCTTAAGGCCGAAGGTTCTTATATATTTCCAGACAATGTGCCCGCTAATGAATTTCTTAATTTGGAAAACGACAAAATATCCACTTCCAGAAACTGGGCGGTATGGCTCCACGAATATTTAGAAGAATTTAAAGATAAGCAGGATGTTTTGAGATATACCTTAACTACCATTGCGCCTGAGACAAAAGATTCGGATTTTACATGGACCGATTTTCAAGCCAAAAATAACAATGAATTATTGGCCATTTTCGGGAATTTGGTTAATCGAACAGTCGTTTTGACACATAAATATTATGAAGGTATTATTCCAGAACATGGTGAATATAGTGATTATGAGAAAGAAATTATCGCTAAAATAGCAGAATTTCCTAAGATAATAGGTGATTCCATAGAAAAATATCGTTTCAGAGAAGCATTGGCTGAGTTTATGAATTTAGCTCGTGTAGGAAATAAATATCTTACCGATACCGAACCATGGAAAAAGCAGAAGGAAAATCCGGAAGCGGTTAAAACCATTTTGCATCTTTCTCTTCAAATTTGTGCCTCTCTTTCGGTGTTGGGAGAACCATTTTTGCCATTTACTTCTCGGAAATTACAGAAAATGCTCAATATCAATGTTCACAATTGGGAGGCTGGAGGTAGAACCGATCTTTTGAAGGCTGGCGACCCTATTAATCAACCTGAATATTTATTTGAAAAAATAGAAGACACTACAGTAGAAGCCCAAGTAAGAAAATTGGAAGAAGCCAAAACTCAAAATCTTATCAACCGTAACAATGTGCAACCTGCCAAAGAAGATGTTACGTACGATGATTTCCAAAAAATGGATATTAGAATTTGTACGGTACTGGCCGCTGAAAAAGTAACTAAAACCAAGAAGTTATTAAAACTTAAAGTAGATACCGGTATTGATCAACGTGACATTGTTTCTGGAATTGCCGAATATTACGAACCGGAACATTTAATAGGTAAACAGGTTTTGATGCTGATTAATTTGGCCCCCAAAGAAATTAAAGGGGTGGCTTCCCATGGCATGGTATTGATGGCTGAAAATTCTAATGGAGAACTTACATTGGTACAACCTGACAAAGCAGTTAAATCGGGAAGTATTGTAAAATAAGACTTTACAAAATGAGCGCTTTTTCGTTTTGAAGAAGTGAGATCTTCTGGTTGATCCCCCAGTAAAAACCCCCTAATTTACCAGAAGAACAAATCACCCGATGACAGGGAATCAAAATAGATACGGGATTTTTTCCGATGGCCGATCCAACAGCGCGGAAAGCTTTGGATTTTTCCACTTTTTGGGCAATATCTTGATAAGTAACAAGATTTCCTATAGGAATTTTAAGTAATTCTTCCCATACATTTAATTGAAAAGAAGTTCCTTTTACGTGCAAAATGATAGGATCAAGGCGGTTCCAATCGTCGGTAAAAAAACGAATAGCATCTTCTTGCTTTCGAGTAATTGTATTGCAAAGAGAAACTTTTGGAAATCTTTGTTGTAGATCTTGCAAAGCACGGTTGTTTGTATCAGAAAAACCTAAATAACAAATACCTTTGGAAGTAGAAGCAATCATAATATTTCCGCACGGAGTGGCAAAACAACTATATGAAACAGGCTGATTTTCGTAGTCTTCACGCGTCATAGGTATTATTTTTATCATAGAATGATGAGAACGACCTCTATAACGGTCAAAGTAAGATTGGTTATTCATGGAAACACTTTTTTAGGAAAGCAAATATATAAAAAAATACTATCTTTGCCCCATTATCTAAAATTGATATACACAATGAAAAACAGAGCAAAAAAAATCTTTTTGATTCTTATCTTAGGTTCTACTTTTTGTTTGTTTTTAAATGCTTGTCGGCATAAAAGTATCGATTCTGAACAGCTTTCCGAGCCCGAAGCGGTAGAATATCCCATTACGATTTTAGCCGATATAATGAAAACAGATTTATCCGACAATGCACAGTTATATCCTGTCAATGAGGAGTTTTTAGAGGAATTTCTTATTCGTGCACAAAATTATCAAGGGCATCATTTACAAGCTAAATCTTCGTTCCCAATTGAATGGGGGGTAGTGTGTATCGAACGATTGCCTGAAGGAAAGGAACTTTGGATGGTACAGTCTCAAAGTCGTGAATGGCTATACTTGGTTATTACTTCTGGTTTTGGTACACAGCGTATTTTAGATTTGATCCCGGTGGCCGTAAACATTGCCATTCAAGATAAGGATATTTTGGAAACGGAAGTATGGACTACTCAACGCGAATCGGACGGGGCCTTTGTAGTAGAGAAAAATTATGAGTGGATAAAATCGGTTGCAGAAGCCACCAAGGAAGATATTGAGAAAGCCCCCGATACTTATCGCAGAGCAAGTGCTTTTACGGATAAATATTATATAAACGACATGGGACGTTTTGACTATATTCAGGTTACCGATACCGTTCCTGATTATAGTGCGGTAATTTTTTATTACAATAAAAATAATAAACCAGAAAAATGGGATGAATATGTTCCGATGCTTCAAGCATTTTGTGAAGATAGAAATATCTGTTTTGAAGAAACTTTTCAAAATTACACCAATATTATGATTCGGGATTATAAACTTAATGACTTAATAGAGGTTGACGTTACACCTTATATGGGAGTGAGCGGTGCCGGCATGATCATGATGAAAAAAGGAGAAGAACCGAAAAATGTAAGTTTCGGAAATTATGAGCGAATGCAAGTAGAAATTAAGCGTTATTTTAAGTTGTTAAATCTTTAATTGATTGAAATTATTAAATAGTTAGAACTATTCATTCCGATTTGTTTTCCATATCCCATGAGTGGTTTTCAGGTAAAAAGTGTATCTTTGTATCCCCTTTTAAAAAGAGAAAAAATATCAAAAAAATTAAAATAATATATTATGAAAGAAAACATTGCAATGAGTTTGAACCCTCTGGTAAATTTTCTGAAAAAATCACCAAAGGAATTTACAAAAGCCGATATTATTAAATATATCGAAGAAAAAGAGATTAAAATGGTAGATTTTCGTTACGTAGCTGGTGACGGAAAATTAAAAACGTTAAATTTTGTTCTAAATAATCGCGATTATCTGGAACAAATTCTTTCGGCCGGTGAAAGAGTGGACGGTTCTAATATTTTTCCTGCTTTTATTCATGCAGGCTCTAGCGATTTGTATGTAGTACCTCGTTTCAGTACTGCTTTTATAGACCCGTTTGCTGAAATTCCAACCATCTCTTTCCTTTGTTCTTATTTTAATAAAGATGGAATGCCTATGGAAAATTCTCCTGAATATGTCCTTAGAAAAGCTGTTGAATCGTTTAAGAAAGTAACAGGTATGGATTTTCAAGCAATGGGAGAATTGGAATATTATGTGATTGGGGATGAGGAAGATCTTTATTTAACAGCCGACCAAAAGGGATATCATGAATCTGCTCCTTTTACTAAGTTTGAACAGTTCCGTAGTGAATGTATGTTGTATATTGCCAGAGCAGGCGGTTTGATTAAATACGGCCACTCGGAAGTGGGAAACTTTACGTTGGATGGAAAAATTTATGAACAGAATGAAATCGAATTTTTAGTTACCGATGTTCAAGAGGCTGCCGACCAATTGGTTATTGGAAAATGGATCATTCGTAGCTTGGCTTATCAATATGGACTTAATGTTACTTTTGCTCCTAAAATTACGACGGGAAAAGCAGGTAGTGGACTTCATATTCATACTCGTATTGTAAAAGATGGTAAAAATCAAATGGTTACCAAAGGAAAACTAAATTCTATTGCGAAAACGGCGATTGCCGGTTATATGACTTGCGCTTCTTCGTTAACGGCTTTTGGAAATACCAATCCAACTTCTTATTTCCGCTTGGTTCCTCATCAGGAAGCTCCTACCTCTATTTGTTGGGGCGATCGTAACCGTTCTGTTTTGGTGAGAGTTCCTCTTGGTTGGACACATAAAAACGATATGGTAGCTGAAGTGAATCCATTGGAAAAATCAGTGCAATCAGATCTATCTCAAAAACAAACCGTTGAGTTCAGATGCCCTGACGGATCGGCTGATATTTATTTATTATTGGCTGGTTTGGTAGTGGCTGCTCGTCATGGTTTTGAAATGGAAGGCGCTCTTGATTTTGCCAAAAAAACTTATGTGGATGTCAATATTCATAAAGTTGAAAATAAAGAAAAATTGGAAAGTCTCGAACAATTGCCCGCTTCTTGCTGGGAATCGGCTGATGAATTGAGTGCCCATAGAGATATTTTCGAAAAACACGGCGTTTTTAATGCTGAAATGATTGATGATCTTATCAAACAATTGAAATCTTTTAATGATCAAAACATACGAGAAGAAGTAAAAACCAGTTCTGATAAAATGATAGAAATGGTTAAAACTTTCTTCCATTGCGGATAAAATTATTCATAATTAAGATGTTATGCAGGTTATAATATATATAGTAGGAACCCTTTTTACTTCTTTGGTGGTTTTTTTAACTTCCTTCTTTTCTATTAAGTTTTTTTTGGAAAATGATCAAAAGAAAAGATTGTTGGAGTTGAAACACAATGCCAAATCGGTGATAACACCCTTACGATTACAAGCTTATGAACGAATGGCCATGTTTCTGGAGAGAATGGAGCCCAATCAACTTATTTTGAGAGTGGGTAATGCTGAGTTTGATGCCCTTCAGCTGAGAACATTGTTGTTGACTTCCATTCGTACAGAATTTGAACACAATTTATCGCAACAAATCTATATTTCATCAGAAGCATGGAATCAAGTTTGTATAGCAAAGGAAGAGATGGTTCAGATTATCAACCTTAGTGCTGGCAAATTGGAAGTCGATGCTTCAGGATTGGACTTGATTACGGCGATATTGGAACAAACTGCCAATAAATCTCCAGTAAGCAAGGCAATGGAGATTTTAAAAGAGGAAATCAGACTACTCTTTTAGTTGATGATTCTGTAATTCAAAAAATTACAAAAATAAAATCAATCAAGGCAACCTTCTTTTTGAAGAGGGTTGCCTTGATTGATTTTACGGCCTTTCCTTTTCAGATCATTATTTGAAAGTAAATTTATTGTATTTTTTATTGCGCTGAACCCTTTGTTCTATTGAAACACGATTGTATAAAAAGTGATGTTGATTTTAGGAAAGACTATTTTTCGAATACTAATATTAAAAAACCATCATCGTTTAAACATGATAAAAGCCAAATTATCGTATCTTTGTTGCCTAAAATTTTACCTATGTTACAGATTCAATTAATCAGGGAAAACCCTCAACAAGTTATTGATAGATTAAAAGTTAAAAATTTTAATGCGGAAAACATTATCCATGAGATTTCTCAGTTGGATGTTGAAATAAGGGCCAGTAAAAAATTATTGGATGATAATTTAATGGCACAAAATCAATATTCCAAAGAGATCGGCCAATTGTTTAGAGAGGGCAAAACTGCTGAAGCCAATGAATTAAAAGCAAAAATTGTCGATCTTAAACTAGCTGAGAAAAAGTATCAGGAAATTTTATTGCAAAAAGCGGAAGAAATACAAGGGAAGTTGGTATTATTACCCAATTTGCCTCATTCTTCAGTGCCTCATGGAAAAGGAGCGGAAGACAATGAAATTGTTTATACAGAAGGAGATGCTTCCGATTTCGATCATCAAGTGATGACCCATTGGGATTTGGTGAAAAAATTTGATATCATTGATTTTGATCTGGGAAGTAAAATTACCGGTGCGGGATTTCCTGTCTATAAAGGCAAAGGAGCCAGACTTCAACGTGCGTTGATTAACTTTTTTTTAGAAAATGCCACTGAAAACGGTTATACTGAAATACAGCCTCCGTACTTGGTAAATGAGGATTCTGCTTATGCTACCGGTCAATTACCTGATAAAGAAGGCCAAATGTACTATTGTGCCATAGATAATTTATATTTGATTCCCACAGCCGAAGTGCCAGTTACCAATATGTATCGTGATGTGATTTTGAAGGAAAGTGATTTTCCTGTTAAAAATTGTGCTTATTCTGCTTGTTTTCGTCGCGAAGCTGGTTCTTACGGAAAAGATGTACGTGGGTTGAACCGCCTTCATCAGTTCGACAAAGTGGAAATTGTAACCATTGAACATCCTGATAGATCTTATGAAACACTGGAAAAAATGAAGACCTATGCCATGTCGTTATTGACACAGCTGGGTTTGCCTTTCAGGGTGTTGAGATTGTGCGGGGGCGACATCAGCTTTACATCGGCACTTACTTACGATTTGGAAGTTTATTCCAAAGCCCAACAACGTTGGTTGGAAGTAAGCTCCGTTTCCAATGCCCGCGATTATCAGGCACGCCGCGGTCAAATGTTCAGGCTAATCGTTTAAAGCTAAGATATAAAGATGAAACGGGTAGAACCAAATTAGCCCATACGCTTAATGGTAGTGCATTGGCCCTTCCAAGAATCATGGCTGCTTTGATAGAAAATTATCAAACTGATAAAGGAATTGTAATTCCTGAGGTACTTAGACGATATACAGGTTTCGATATTATCGACTAATGATGTAAAATGAAAAAAACAGTTGCCACTTTTTTTCTTATTTTAATATCCATGCTTGTTTTTGCTCAGAAAAACCAAGATGAACAATTGGCTATTGAGTATTATAAATCAGGCGAATATGAAAAAGCGGCCGAACTATTTGAGAAACTGTATAATAAAAAAGCAGATACTTATATTTACTATTACTACTACCAAGTTTTGCTTGAAATGGGCCATTTTGACGACTTGGAAAAAATGATTAAAAAACAAATCAGAGCGTATCCAAATGTGCCACGATATAAAATTGATTTGGGCTATGCTTACGAACATGCTAATGAGATTCAAAAAGCGGAAAAGGAGTATCAAAATGTGTTAAAAGAGATGCTTCCCAAAGACAATGCCATTCGAGAGTTATATTATGCTTTTTTATCTAAAGCCAAACAGGAATATGCTATTGAAACTTTATTAAAAGGTCGTAAACTATTGAATGATAATAAGTTATACACGCAAGAGCTAACGGCAATTTATGAAAAGCTTAATCAAACCGATAAAATTATTGAAGAGGCATTGGCTCTCATAAAAGATGATAACGCTTCTTATTTGCCTACTTCAGAAGAAATTATTCAAAATCTATTGATTAACGATGAAGATAAGCAGAAATATGTCACGATTAAGACCATCTTACAAAAAAATGTGCAAAAATATCCTCATCATCTATCTTATGTGGCATTGCTTTATTGGGTTTACCAACTTAACAAAGATTATTCGGATGCACTTGTTTTGGCGAAATCCATTGATAAAAGACAAAAAGACGACGGAGCCCGAGTATATGAAGTGGCTAAATTGGCTTATCAGAGCAGAGATTATGAAACGGCTATTGATGCTTTAAGTTATTTGATTGCAAAAGGAGAAGAATCTCCCTATTTTATGAATGCCAAAATTGATTTGCTTAATGTAAAGTATAAAAAATTAACCTCTGTTTCACCTGTTCGTATGGCCGATGCCATGAATTTGGAAAAGGAATTTAAAAAACTAATTGATGAAAACGGGATTCATTCAGGTACTGCCGATTGGATTAGGAAATATGTTCAATTACTTGCTTTTTATGTAAATAAACCCCAAGAAGCCATTGCGGTGCTCAATCAGGCGATTGCTACCGCCGATCGGGATATTAGAGAAAAAAATCAGTATAAAGTTGACCTTGCTGATATCCAACTTTTTTCGGGCAATGTTTGGGATGCAACTTTACTCTATTCGCAGGTTGAAAAAGAGTTGCCCAATGATACAATAGGCCATTTGGCTAAATTTAAAAATGCCAAACTCTCTTTTTATATTGGAGAATTTGCCTGGGCCAAAAGCCAGTTGGATGTGTTGCGTGCCGCTACTACGAAATTGATAGCCAATGATGCTATGTATTTTTCGTTGCTTATTTCCGATAATGAAGAAGAAGATGATGATGATTCGTTGCTCTTTGGCAATGAAAATAAGAATTTGCCTTTGCAGTATTTTGCAAAAGCCGATTTTTTATTATTCCAAAATAAAGAAAATGAGGCATTTATCATGTTTGATTCGGTGTTGTTGCTGTCACCATATGGTCCTTTAACGGATGATATTTTTTATCAAAAGGCTTTCATTTTAATTAAACGACAAGATTATTTTGGCGCAGAATTGTTGTTAAAAAAGATTATAGAATCCTATGCCTATGATATTTTGGCAGATGATGCTATTTATAAATTAGCAGAGTTGTACGAATATTACTTAAAAGATATTCCGAAATCAATGGAATGTTACCAAAAATTGATGCGTGAGTATCCCGGAAGTCTTTATTCGGTGGATGCTCGTAAACGATATAGAGCTTTACGTGGAGATGTGCTTGAATAATGATTCTCTAATTTATGAAACAATGAAAGTAACCCCCAAAAAAAGATTAGGACAACATTTTTTACAAAATGAAGAGATTGCCCAAAAAATTGTCAACAGTATAATGTCTGACAATCGAAATGTAATCGAAATTGGTCCAGGAATGGGAGTGCTTACCAAGTATTTGTTGCAAAATCCGCATATCCATTTTTCTGTTGTTGAGATTGATGAAGAATCGGTGGAGTATCTCCATCTTCATTATCCTGAATTATCTTCCCGTATTTTGGCACAAGATTTTTTAAAACTTCAATTGAATAAGTTATATCAGGAGCCAGTGACTTTGATTGGTAATTTTCCTTACAATATTTCTTCGCAAATATTATTTAAATTATTGGATTACAAAAATCTTACAACCGAATTGGTAGGAATGTTTCAGAAAGAGGTGGCAGAACGTGTAGCCTCTGCTCCCGGGAAAAAACAATATGGCATTTTGAGTGTATTGTTACAAGCTTTTTTTGACATAGAGTACCTATTTACGGTAGATGAACAACAGTTCAATCCTCCTCCAAAGGTAAAATCGGCGGTCATTAGGATTACACGTAATCAAAATAAAAAGTTGTATAGCAATGAAGCCTTATTTAAAAGCGTGGTGAAGACGGCTTTTAATCAAAGAAGAAAAACATTGCGCAATTCGTTGAAGACTTTTTCTTTTACAACAGATTTTATAGGGGATTCCATTTTTAGTAAACGTCCGGAACAATTATCAGTGCAAGATTTTGAACAGATATGTGCACATATTATGCTAGCCAATCCGGATGAGCATAAGGACAATCTTCAAGATTAAATTGACCTCGATTGAGACCGTACATTCCGTAATAAAATTTCTTAATTTCTTCCATATCTTTTTCTACATTGCCGGTAAGATAAAAGACACCGCCGATGCCGCCACGACGGGAACGATAATCAAGATAGCCTAATACGATGGGGACATTGGCTTGTTGTGCAATGTAGTAAAATCCTTTTTTCCAATTGTTGACCAATGATCGTGTACCTTCGGGGGCAATTAAGAAAGCAATTTCATCGTGTGATTCGATTAGATGGGCAGCAAAAACCGGAAATTTTTTTACATGTTCGCGATCAACTGGAATTCCTCCCAAAGCACGTAAAAGGTTCCCTAATGGAAACCAAAAAGCCTCTTTTTTTATAACAAATACCGTTTTCACTCCCATCGCACTTAAAGCCATTCTTCCAACAATAAAATCGCTGATGCTGGTGTGTGGAGCAAATGCTAAAACACATTTTTTTGTTTCAGGCGGAATGTTAATAGTATCTATTTTATATCGAAATAATTTTAAGATAAATTGATTAAGTTTTTGCATATGTATCTGTTTGATTATTCATATATTAAAGTCTTAAAATAGATAATGATAGTTTGTTTAGGATAAAGAAGAGGAGGGTTCGAGTTTATAAAAAAACTAAGGATGTTGTATAAGATTAGTGTAATTGAGTTGCGTGAGAGTGCCAAGTCTTAAAGCATAGTTTTGGGAAAGGTGCCCAGCGGGAAAATTAAAATAGAGAGGAAAATCGTACTCGGCACAATGTTCGGCGATGATCTCTTCGGCATTTTTACCGTAAGGTACCGTGTTATCGTTCATTTCTGACATTCCCCCGACGATTAAACCGGAGAGATTTTTCAATTTCCCGTTGCGTTTTAAATTCATCATCATACGATCTATGTGATAAAGGTATTCGTCTAAATCTTCTATAAAAAGAATTTTTCCGTCTGTGTTGATATCGGAAGAGGAACCTAATAAGGAGTAGAGAATGGAAAGATTTCCTCCTACGAGCTCTCCCGTAGCTTTACCCGGGCGATTGAGGGGGTGGGAAGAAAGCTGATAAGAAATCTCTTTCCCGCATAATGCTTTAATTAAAGAGAGATTGGTTTCAGAGGAAAACTCCCCTTCTTTCATGTTAATAGGCATGGTGCTGTGAAGGGTAGCGGTGTGAAATTGCCGATGTAGATGAGAATGGAAAACCGTGATATCACTGTATCCGCAAACCCATTTTGGCTTTTGTATAAAATTGGAAAAATTTAATTGATCAATGATTCTAACAGATCCGTAACCTCCACGTGCGCATAAAATGGCTTTTATTTCAGGGTGATTCAACATAAATTGAAAATCGGTGGCTCGTTCGCTATCAGTACCGGCAAATTGATGTTCTCTATTGAAGAGATGTTTCCCCAATAAGATATTAAATCCCTGATTTTTTAAAAAAATAATGGAAGCAGACAACTCATTTTCCGAAATTTTTCGAGCGGTTGCCACGATTCCAATTGTATCGCCTTGTTTTAAATAATCGGGTTTTATCATGTTTACTATAAATCAATTTGATATTGTTTGACAATGTCGGTTGTCAACTTGCGAAGTAGGTCTCTTTCGGGGCTGGTTAATATCTCTTTTTTAATAATAGTTTCTTTTTGATTGGCACAACAGAGTCCTGTTTTTCCTTCCATTTCAGGAGAGAGTGCCAATTTGAGTAAAGTAGCCGCACCTTCAACAGGGGTTTTGATAACAGGACGATACAAAAGATCGCAAAGTTTGTCCACGAATTTATTTCCCATACAGATAATGTTGGTATTTACAATTCCTGGATCGGCACAATTTACTGAAATACCTTTCTCTTTCCATGCTTCGGCTGCATCCATGGTAAAATAGAAAAAAGCTCGCTTTGAATCTGAATAAGTGCGAAAACGATTGAAATGTTTTTGATCGATTGGATGAAATACGGTAGGGGTAATTTTACCATATTTATAAGTAAGCGATACCATATTAACCACGCGGGAACCGTTTCCCAAAAGCGGTAATAGTAGATGAGATAAAAGATAATGTCCCAAATAATTAACCCCGATTGTCATTTCAATATTTTCAACCGTATGTTCAGGATGATGACATAAAGTGCCTGCATTATTCAAAAGAAGTTTAATCCGACTATATCTCTGTTTAAGTTCATTGGTAAAATTTTGGATGGAATCGAAAGAGGCCAAATTGAGTTCCAACAATATAATGGAAGCCCCGGTTTCTTGTGCAATCCTGTTTCGTAATATTTTAGCTTTATCCATGTCTTTGCAAGCCATTACCACTTCATAACCAGCTTTTGCCACTGTTTTCGTTATTACGGATCCCATTCCGCCATTCGCTCCGGTTATAATAGCAACTTCTTTATTCATAACATTTTGTGATTTATAAGGATGAAAAAAATAGTAAAAGTGCAAAATTACAATTTTTTTTGATGAAAAATAGTATCTCTTTTAGTTATCCATCCTTTACTTCCCATATAATTCTTTGTTAATTCCTTTACCCACTTGGTGAAACAATATCTGTTTTAATAATTTAAAGATAATAGGTTTCATTTTTTTGAATCAATCAAAATCGTATCTTTTTTAATTGAAAAAACTAAGGGAAAATATTTTTAATACCTTATCCTGTTTTTAACCAATCAAGTTTTCCAATTCAATCTCTTGCATCATTTCAACTCCTCTACTGGTAAGAACAGGTTGAATAAGATATTGCAGAATTGTTGCCTGTTTTTCAGGTTTGAGAAGTAAAAAATAGTCAATGATATTGTGAAAAAAATAGGGAATATAAATATTAACGGCTGTTTCGTCGTCTATACACTTTGTTTGGATGCCTTCTTGTATAATTTCGTATAACGTTTTACTGAAAATAGCACTTATTGTAATTGGTTTTTGGGCGAAGTTTTTTGTAAAAAATTGTGTTTCGTTATGATAACTCAATTTTATTTCACAAACAAAAATTACTATTTTTTCAATCGCATTATTGCAAAACTGACATTTATTATAAAATCTAGAGAGAAGTACTTGATGCCAATGATCCATGACCGATTTTTCCATTCCTTCCCGATTTTCATAGCGATTAAACAGTGTTTTTTTTGTTACACCAATTCCTTGGGCAATTTCTTCAATGGTATGATCGAATCCATTAGATATAAAGTAGTGGTAGAGTGCCTCGAGTTTTTGATCTTTCTTTGTCATTCTTAAAAATTTAGGAACGACAAATATAGAAAAATTATTTGTGCATAATAACCAATTCGGCTATTTTGTCGAGAGCTTCTTGTAAACCGTTACAATCTTTTCCGCCTGCGGTAGCAAGGCCGGGTTGTCCGCCGCCGCCGCCTTTAATTAACTTTCCTGCTTCTCGAACCATCGTAGAAGCATTAAGGCCTTTGTTGATTAAATCGTCTGATATGGCGACAATGAGATTGGGTTTATCATCCCAATCGGAACCAAAAATAATGACTACATTATGCAATTGGCTTCTTAAATTATAAGCAGCTTGTTTCATGATTTCAGGATTCATATTTCTTTTATCACAAATCAAATTAATTCCTTCAATCGGTTGCATTTTATTTTTAATGTCATTTGTATAATGTTGAATCCTTTCTTTTTCAAATTCTTCCAAATCTTTCCGTGTTTTTTCATTATCTTGTGTCATTTTGATAATGGCTTGCATAATGTTGGGAGAGTTGAAAAACTGTTTAATGTCTTCAAACAAATGCTGAAAATGAAATACATATTCTTCGGCATATTTTCCGGTTACGGCTTCAATACGACGAACACCGGCTGCAATTGCACTTTCCGAAACAATTTTTATAAAACCAATGTTACCAGTTGCTTGTACGTGAGTTCCTCCGCAAAGTTCTATGGAATCACCGAATCTAATCACTCTGACTTCATCTCCGTATTTTTCTCCGAATAAAGCCATTGCACCCATTTTTCTGGCTTCTTCAATGGGAGTGTCGACAAATTCCTGAAGCGT
This sequence comes from Bacteroidales bacterium, assembly GCA_036649255.1. Taxonomy (GTDB): domain Bacteria; phylum Bacteroidota; class Bacteroidia; order Bacteroidales; family WCHB1-69; genus JAVWBZ01. The sequence goes on along the minus strand of JAVWBZ010000002.1, from coordinate 5,354 downwards.
TATATTTTCACGGATAAGTTTGTTTACCATGCTTTCTACTTTTTCTAGCTCTTCACTGCTTACCTTCGAAAAGTGAGAAAAATCGAAACGTAATCTTTCGGTGGATACTAAAGAACCTTTTTGCTCCACATGGGGCCCTAATACTTTACGTAAAGCGTGATGAAGTAAATGAGTAGCAGAGTGGTTGTTTTGAATTGAAATACGATTTTCCACATTTACTTTGGCATTGAAAACAGTCGTTAAATTATCGGGCAATTCAAAAGTAGAATGAATGATGAGGTTATTTTCTTTAACGGTGTTATAAATGATAATTTTTTCGTTGATACTTTCCAGGATCCCGCTATCGCCCACTTGACCGCCCGACTCTGCATAAAAAGGAGTTTTATCAAGAATCAGTTGATAATATTTTTTTCCTTTGGTTTTAACACTTCTGTATTTGATGATTTTTGATTCGCAAGACAAGGATTGATAACCTACAAATTCGGTTTTTGACATACCGGATATTAATTCTACCCAATCATCGGTTTCTATGGTAGCAGCAGCTCGGGAACGATTTTTTTGTTCACTGAGTCTTTTTTGAAACTCTTCCATATCAATGGCCAAACCTTTTTCTTGGGCAAGTAATTGGGTCAAATCAATAGGAAAACCATAAGTGTCAAAAAGTTCAAAAGCAAAATTCCCATCAATTTTTTTATGGTCTTGTAAGTTTTTACAATAATTTTCAAACTTGGCAATCCCTAAATCCAGGGTTTTGAGAAATGAAGTTTCTTCTTCCTGAATAACTTTTTCGATTAGGGTTTGTTGTGCTTTTAATTCGGGGAATTGTTGTCCCATTTGTTCTACCATCCCAGAAACCAGAGAATAGATAAACGGTTCCTTGAAGTTTAAAAAAGTAAAACCATATCGAATCGCTCTTCTGAGAATTCGGCGAATTACATAACCCGCTCCGTTATTGGAAGGTAATTGACCGTCGGCAATGGCGAAACTTACGGCACGTAGATGATCGGAAATCACACGCAAAGCAATGTCAATTTCTTCTTCTTTTCCATACTGAGTATGAGCGATTTTTGCTAATTTTTGGATAAGAGGTTGAAAAACATCCGTATCATAATTCGATTTTTTATTTTGAACGGCCATGCAAAGTCTCTCAAATCCCATTCCGGTATCCACATGTTTGGCCGTTAAAGGTTGAAGTTCACCAGAAGCAATGCGATTAAATTGCATAAATACCAGATTCCAGATTTCAATTACCAGCGGATTGTCTTTGTTTACAAGGGAAGCTCCATCTATTTTTTCCCTTTCGGTTTCATCACGCAAATCGATATGAATTTCGGAACAAGGCCCACAAGGGCCGGTATCACCCATTTCCCAGAAATTATCTTTTTTATTGCCGAATAATATTCTGGATTCAGGCAAGTATTTTTTCCAATACTCTCGAGCTTCCATATCTGGTTCGGTTTTATCGGTTTTGTCTCCTTCAAAAACAGTTGCATAGAGACGATTGGGATCTAATTTCATGATTTGGGTGAGAAATTCCCATGCCCAATCAATGGCGTCTTTTTTAAAATAGTCGCCAAACGACCAATTCCCTAACATTTCAAACATAGTATGATGATAGGTATCTCTTCCCACTTCTTCCAAATCGTTATGTTTTCCCGATACACGTAAACATTTTTGAGAATCTGCTATTCTATTATATTTTGCAGGACTATTGTCCAAAAAAATATCTTTAAATTGATTCATCCCTGCATTGGTAAACATCAAGGTAGGATCGTTTTTAATCACCATAGGAGCAGATGGTACAATAGTATGTCCTTTTGATTGAAAAAAATCTAAAAATGCTGAGCGTATTTCAGTAGAATTCATGTAATTGTATTTTAAAATTTTTGGAAATGCAAAATTACGGTAAAATTTTTAAAGTTAAAGGTGTCTATTAAAAAAATAATCAGATAACTTTGGCTATCTGATTATTTTTTTATGATAATAAATTAGGTTATCTTATAATGTTGAGAGTTCCATTATAGTTTATGGTTTTTGTTTTTCCTTTGTAGTAGAAAGTGAAGAAATAGTTACCTTCGTTTAAGCCTGCTCCGGAGAAAGCTTTAGAACCTATAAACAGTTGATCTTCTTTCATATACGTATCATAGTTTTTAGCTTCATATACTTTTTTCCCCCACCTGTCGTAGATGAATAATGAATTGGTTCTAAATTCGTCAGGGTCATCTATATTGATGTTTGTATTTAAATTTTTGACAGCGAAAACATCATTAAGATTGTCACCGTTCGGTGTAATTACGTTAGGGAATATCAAATCAGCTTCTACTACGACCGTGTGAATAATTTCACTTTTACACCCTTTCGATGTTTCTACGGAAAGTTTTACATTGTAATCTCCCCATTTTTCGTATGTATGGGTTGGAGAGAATGAGGTAGAATCTATACTTCCGTCGGCGAAATCCCAGTAAATTTTAGTTCCCGGAATTTCCATTAAAGAGGAATCTCCATAATTGGTGAACACAATTTCACTTCCTTCTCCCAATATTGAGATTTCGGGGTTTGCTGAGAATTCGGCTACAGGTTGAGCGTTTACGGCAATGTAGTTCCATTTTACAAGCGAGTCTGAACAACCATTTTCTGTTTTAACGATCAGTTGTACGGAATAGATATCCGGTTCAACTATTTTGAAAGTAGGATCTTTAAGAGCAGATGAAAATACCAGATTTCCGTTAGTGTTAAAGATTCTCCACTCGTAGGTCAATGCGAGTGTATCAGGTGCAGATCGGTTTGTAAGTTTAAGATTTAGTGGAGCACAGGCTTCCGTTTTATTGGCTTCAAAATCCACTATTGGCAAAGGATTGACAGAAATATTAATAGTATCTGCTCCTTTACAGATTAAGTCGTTGTCAGGATTTCCTGTAAATATGTTGACAATATACTGTCCTTCTGAAGTAACGTGAATATTTTCTTTGTCTGATCCGGTGTTCCATATATAGGTCGTGTAAGGTTCTTCATAGTTTGATTTCAGAAGGAATAGATCTCCGTAACAAATGCTGAAGTCATTTCCCAAGTCTGGTTGCGGGTTTTGAGTAACTGCGATGGTAAAATTTGTATCGTATGCACAACCGAATTCATCAATTACGGTAGCAATATAAGTAATGTTTCCGCTTTCTTCGGGAATAATATAAGAACCATTGGCTCCGGGACCGGTGTAAATGGTGGTATCTACCAATACGGTGTATGACCAGTCTTGCGGCAATAAAGAAGGATTCAAAGCCATTTCCCATCCAAAAAGCCAACCGTTGTCTGAACCGTATCCGTCGATGACTTCTATCGACCAACTTCCATTCATGGGACATCCTACCAAACCTGCAAAAGATTCATCGGGGTGGTAAACTTGGGTCATATTGAGTACATCGGTTGAATCGATACTGTTGTTATGAACATTTACATTTTCATAAACATAGCCGTTTCCATTGGCGTAAGAATATCCCTGATTGATTGCATTTGACCAACAGTAATTCCATCCGGTTCCTGGTGGATTGGAAATAGGATCACATTTATTAGAGCTATTATCATTACTATGGTGACTATTTCCACCTAATGGTACGCCAAACCAGGCACTTGTATTTCCGGTGGTATTCCAACCCCATTGATTCGCCGGAATAGTACTGGAACAGTTACTACTACCGCCGTTATATTTCTTTAATATGGCAGCTGATTGTTGATTGGGACAAATTAATCTAATATAAATATCTCCCACAAAGGAGTGCTCCAAATTAATACGAACGTAAAGAATATCATCGGGACTTGTAATAGTGGCAGTGGGATTAAAAGAGGTAAAGGTAACAGGGGATTGATAGGAACATCCCATGGATCCGCAAGGTTCACCGTCAGGTAAAAAGATGGTATCCGTTACACGTAAAGTTGTCAATTGTTTGCTTCCGATGGAATCAATTTGAATATTGGAAATATTATCATATCCCGTTTTCAGATTAATTTCTGAACCTGTACACATTGGTTGAAATTTGGCCACTCCCCGAATGGGGTTTTCAGAAGTACGAATTCTGAAAATTTGTGGAATATAGGATTGACAACCTGTCGTATCCTGAATATTAACGGAAACATCATATCCTCTTCCTGAAGGGAAGTAATAATTTAAAGTGTTATATCCGATGCTGTCAATAACAGTTATTCCTAAATCCCAATGAAAGATGGAAATAGCATCGGACTGGAAATAGCTGTAATTATTATCGGGATATTCTCCATACGCAACCAAACGTAACGTGTCGTAAGGACAAAGATCAATGTAATAAAAACCGTCGTTATCTTGATGAGGATAATGAGAAGATAAGGTTGAATCTAAACGCACGTTAATTCGTTGACAGGGAGCTACACATCTGGAAACAATGGTGAAACCGCTCCCAACGCTGTCGCCGTCTGTTACAAATTTTAAAGTTAAGCCCCCTGATTGATTTTGGATGGTCGCCGTGTAAGACAAACTTGAAGAAGCTAAGATATTACCGACGGTAGCATTGTTTAATTTTCCGATCAGTAAAGAATCGACAGTAGAAGTCCCATTATAAACGAATAAAGTATCGGAAGGGTGAATGTCTAATGCTGTAATTTCTATCTGAACAGAATTGGCAGAAGGATTATTAGAATATATGGTTAATAAATCGGTTCTATTGTTTCCATAATCTCCCTCCAATCCACCATTGTCATAAATAATTAAATCGCAGTTTGTTACAGGAGAAGCCTCTCCCATTTTCACAATTGTTTGTGCAAAGGAAGAGAATCCTATGACTAAACTTAGAATAAGGATAAATATTTTTTTCATAGTGTTGATATATTAATTAAAACCCGTAATATCTTGCGATTTCTTGTTTCCTTTGATCATACTCAGTTTTTGGAATGACTACAATATAGTATCCTGAGTTATTGATAGAAAAAACATTACTTTTATTTTGATCTTGAGGAAAATTAAAATTCAATTTATTAATTTGATTTTCTTCAAGAATTTTGTTATAATCGCATTTTTTACCTGGCTTTAAATATTTAATAATATCACCACGTTGAATGTAATTGGCAGGATCTCCGGGGAGTTTTGAAGTAAAATAACAATACCAAGCTACATCAAAATTTGCAAGTACAATTTCTTTGGGATTGTTTTGAAGTAAATTGTTAATTTCCGTTTCACTCATGGTCTCGTGTAAACGGGGATCAACTTTAATTTCTGATATTTTTGGTTGAGCAAATATACTTGTAATTGATAATAAGAATAAAGTTAAATAAATTGTATTTTTCATGGTTATAATTGTTTTATTAGGTTATCTTATAATGTTGAGAGTTCCATT
>JAVWBZ010000001.1:0-21729 GCA_036649255.1 Bacteroidales bacterium | reverse complement strand
AGCGTCCATGTCGGCACGAAGAGCTACCGTTTTATTTCCCGGATTGAAACCTTCCAATTGAGCTACTATTCCATGTCCAGCAATGTGTTTGCTAAAGGGAATTTTGAACTCTTCTAAAATGGTACAAATAAACGCGGCCGTATTTTCTTCCGCTCCCGACAACTCCGGATGTTGATGAAGAAAATGGGCGATCTCCACTGTTTTGTTAAAATAAAAATCCGCTAATTTTTTGATTTGCTCCATCATGAAAATTTAAGGGAACAAAAATAATCATTTTTATTGATACATTTTGGGAAAAATGACAGTTTTCAATAGAGAATGTACAGCGTAAACAGGATCTTGAAAAGGGTAGACTTTTTACAAGAACGATGGAAATGGCTCATTCTCTAATTTTATAAAAGCAGGAGAAGTTTGGTCGCTTCTATTGATTACGAAGTAAATACCTAGAAACAAACAATGAAAGGAGTAAAGCATATTTTATTTGAGATTTGATAGTTTAATGAATAAAAAGAGATAAAATTGCAATTTTTACGGGTTAGATATTTTGCTTTTAATATCTGTAAATGAATAAGTTGTTGAATATTAATGAAAGAAAGACGAGTTTTTCAACAATGGCAAATAGATAAAATAAATTTTGTACTTTTGCAAATCAATTATGAAATATGATAAAATTTTTAGAACTGATCGGTGAATATTTTATTTTTTTAGGCCAGGTCTTTTCGCGTCCCACAAAATTAAAAATATTCTTTAGAAAGCTTATTTATGAGATGGATGCAATGGGCATAGGTTCCTTGTTGATCGTGAGTATTGTGTCTATTACCATGGGGAGCGTTATTACCTTGCAGACGGCATTGCAGATTGAAAGTAACTGGATCCCGGCTTGGACGGTAGGTTTCACAGTAAGGACTACGGTGGTGATGGAACTTTGTCCTACTATTATAAGTTTGTTATTGGTTGGGAATTTAGGGTCACGGATTACGGCTGAAATAGGAAGTATGCGTGTAACCGAACAAATTGATGCTTTAGAGGTCATGGGAATCAACCCGGCTTCTTATTTGGTACTTCCTAAAATTATAGCTTCGCTAATTGTAAATCCTCTTTTAATTATTATCAGTATTTTTTTCGCTGTGTCGGGTGGTTATATTACCGTTCTTATTACGGGTGTAGTTTCGGGATATGATTTTATTGATGGTCTGACCTCTTTTTTCAGAATGTATGATATTTATTATTCATTAACTAAAACTACTATTTTTGCTTTTATTATTTCTTCTTTTTCTTCATTTTATGGATATAGAATAGAAGGAGGTGCTTTGGAATTGGGAAAAGCCAGTACCGATGGAATTGTAGTGGCCAGTTTTATTATTTTGATATTAAATTTAGTGATAACGCAGGTAATGCTTTAACCCCCGAATTGGTATGATTGAAGTAAAAGGAGTTTCGAAATATTTTGGAGAAAAACAAGTGTTGAAAAATATCAATACCTGTTTTGAAAAGGGAAAAGTTAACTTAATTATCGGTCGCTCCGGCTCCGGAAAAACAGTTTTGATGAAATGTTTGGTAGGACTTTATTCTCCTAATGAAGGCGAAATTCTATATGGAGGACGAAATTTTCATAATTTGAATGAAATAGATAAACGTTCGTTAAGAGCTGAAATGGGGATGGTTTTTCAAGGAAGTGCTTTGTTTGATTCTATGACTATTCAAGAGAATGTGATGTTTCCTCTTGATATGCTCAAAGAGATGAACTATGAGGACAAATTGGACAGGGTCAATTTTTGTTTGAAACGTGTTGATTTGGAAAATTCAAATCAACAGTATCCCGCCGAACTCAGCGGTGGGATGAAGAAAAGAGCCGCCATTGCTCGTGCCATTGCTTGTAATCCTCAATATCTATTTTGCGATGAACCGAATTCCGGTTTGGATCCCAAAACATCGCTCATCATTGATAATCTGATCATTGAAATTACGCATGAATTTAAAATCACCACTGTGGTGAATACACACGACCTGAATTCCGTCATTACCATTGGAGAAACCATTTCCTATATTTATGAAGGGAGTTTGGCATGGCGTGGCAATAAGGATGAAGTACTTGTTTCCGATAACCAATTGTTAAATGACTTTATATATGCTCAACCGCTAACTCAAAAAATTAGGGAATCACTGTAGAATGAACTTTATTGATATTCTCATTTTAATTCCGGCCGCTTGGTTCGGATTCAAAGGTTTGAAAAATGGCCTGGTTTGTGAATTGGCTTCCTTATCGGCTCTGGTTTTGGGTGTGTGGGCTACTTTCAAATTTTCGGATCTGGTGGCTTCACATCTGGGGGATGATAAAATTTTCAAAGTGGTGGCGTTTATTCTGATTTTTGTGACTGTATTGGTGGGAGTGCACTTTGCAGGGAAATTGGTGGAAAAGGTGATTAAATTGATCGTTCCGGGAATTGTGAATCATTTGTTCGGTTTGCTTTTCGGCATCGGAAAAGTAGTATTGATTTTCAGTGTTCTTTTTTTCTTGATCAATACCGTTGATAATAAGCAAATTATCTTAAAAAAAGAGACAAAGGAAAAATCTTTCTTTTATCCTTATGTTGAGCCTGCCGCTCCTTGGATAAAAGGATACTATCATGATAAAACAGTTATGTAATATTTTTTATTTGTAACATGCTGTAAATGTATTATTTAAATTGATATATAAATCCGTACATTTTCCTATCACGTGTTTTGAAAAAGGAAATCAATATCCCCAACTCAGGATTTTTATCACGACCGGTAGTGTTGTTGTTAGGTCTGATTATTGATTTTGTATATAAAATAAATAATTGAAAAACAGTATGTTATTGAGGATAAAAGCTGCCGATGAGATGGAATTGTGTTGAACAAAGCTGATCGCTTCTTGTTTTCAACTATATATATTTTTCGAAGTTATGGAGTATAATACATTGCTCTTAAATAGTCTAATCTGTGAATAATGGTTGAAGAAAACGGCAAGAGAAAAGAAAACTCTTGAGATCATTATGAAAGAAAAAATGAAAAAAAGATAGCCTTAGTAGGGTCAATAGCGGTTCCAAATTCCGGAAAATAACGTACTTTTGCATTTCAAAAAATAAATACAATAATATCTCACTATCATGGATTTAATCAACCAAATTAAAGAAAAAGCCAGGAAGGCTAACAAAAAGATCGTTCTTCCAGAAGGAGAAGAAGAAAGAACGTTAAAAGCAGCTGATATCGTTATTAAAGAAGGTTTTGCTTCTTTGGTATTGTTGGGTAATAAAGCCAATATTGAAGCGAAAGCGGCACAATTAGGCTTAACCAATCTTGCCAAAGCCGAAATCATTGACCCTAAAAACAATCCTAAAAAAGAGTTTTATGCTCAGATGCTTTGCGAAATCAGAAAAAGCAAGGGAATGACTATGGAGCAAGCGTTGCCGTTGGTGGAAGATCCTCTTTATTTGGCTACATTGTTAATTAAAAATAAAGAAGTGGACGGAGAAGTAGCAGGTGCACAAAATGCTACTGGTGATGTCTTGAGACCAGCCTTTCAAATTGTGAAAACTTTACCGGGAGTATCGGTGGTTTCCGGTGCTTTTATCATGGGCTTGGATAAACAATGGGGAGATAACGGAACGATGGTTTTTGCCGACTGTGCTGCGCATCCCAATCCTAATGAAAGAGAATTGGCCGAGATTGCAGTGGTAACGGCTCAAACTGCTAAAAATATTGCTGGATTGGATCCACGTGTTGCCATGTTAAGTTTTTCTACAAAAGGTTCGGCTAAACACGAGATGGTGGATAAAGTGGTAAATGCAACTCGTATTGCCAAAGAAATGGCTCCCGATCTTAAAATTGACGGTGAGTTGCAAGCCGATGCTGCTATTGTTCCTTCTGTGGCAGCCAGCAAAGCTCCCGGCAGCGAGATTGCAGGAAAGGCTAATGTTTTAATATTTCCTACATTGGAAGTTGGAAATATTGCTTATAAATTGGTTCAACGCTTTGCCGGGGCGGATGCAATAGGCCCTATCATGCAGGGAATGGCTGCTCCTATTAACGATTTATCTCGTGGTTGTTCCGTAGAGGATATCGTGAGCTTGGTGGCTATTACCGTGTGTCAGGCTGCCGGTAAATAAAATAATATCTGAATTTATGAAGAGAATATGGATGATAATGGTGATTATTCTTGCCAGTCTGCAATTTTCGATTGCACAGTACGAAGATGTCCCACTTCCGAAAAGTTTGAAGGCGATTACTCCCCGAGAGGAAAAATCCGATCGGAAAATCAAATTTTTGGCAGGGGGAAACTTTGGCTTGCAATTCGGTAATTATACGGCGGTGGAAATATCTCCCCAGTTCGGAATATATCCTGTTGATTGGTTGTTGGTAGGAGTGGGAGGTACTTACATGTTTTCTTGGGATAGTTACTACAAAATTCCATGCCATACCTTCGGTTTTAATGCCTATTTGCAAGGATATATATGGAAACGCCTCATTCTTCATGCCGGATATGAATACCTCAACTATCCCATCTTTTATGTGGATAAAACCATGACACGACATGATCTTCACAGTGTAGTGGTGGGGGCAGGATACCGTCAGTATGTGACCGACAGGGTGAGTGTATATGGACTCCTTCTCTTCAATGTGTATCAATCATCCGATTATTATACCCGCGACTTTGTTCCCATTATTAGATTTGGGGTCAATTTCGATATTTAAATTTAGGTGATGTCTTCTTTTAAACTTCACTTTCATATTTCCAATAGACTTTTACGAGACGAGAGAAGCAAATTCTCTCGTCCTATTGTTAATTTATCCATTATAGGTGTTGCCCTTGGATTGATTATCATGATTCTATCCGTTTCGATTACAAGCGGATATAAGAATGAAATTCGCAACAAAGTCATTGCCATGGGATCTCATATTCGTATTTCAAATTACGATATGAACTACTCCTTTGAACCATCTCCGATTAGCAGAAACCAGTTTTTTATTGAGGATCTGAAAAGAAATTCAAATATTCAAAGTGTTCAATATTATTGCACGAAAGTAGGTATTGTAAAAACCGATGACCAGGTGGAAGGCATTGTTTTAAAGGGTATAGATACCTCTTTTTTATGGGATAATTTTGCAAAAAATATTGTAGAAGGGAATAAAATTGAATTGAAAGAGGAAAAGGTGGGGTGCGATATTTTAATATCCCGCTATCTTGCTCAAAAATTGAAATTAAAAGTAGGTGATAAAGTACGCACCTATTTTGTGCAGGATCCACCGATGCAAAGAAGTTTTGTTGTGACCGGAATTTATGAAACCGGAATGCCGGAATTTGATAAAAAATTTGCCTTAGTAGATCTTCGCCATGTTCAAAAATTGAATAATTGGGATAGCCTTACCGTGGGAGGTATCGAAATTCTGATCCGTGATTATGATCGATTGAAAGAGATAGGAGAAGAGATCAATGGTATGATAGGATATCATTTAAAAGCCGAAACGATTAGACAAATTTATCCGGAAATATTCGAATGGATTGATCTTTTTGACACCAATGTAATCGTACTCATGCTGATTACCGTTTTTGTCTGTATCATTACCATGATTTCCACCTTTTTTATTATTGTATTGGAACAAACTCAAACCATTGGGATTTTGAAATCATTGGGTATGAAAACCAAAGATATTTTAAATATATTTCTTTTGCTTGCTTCTAAAATCATGATCAAAGGCCTTTTATTGGGAAATATCATCTCTATTGTACTTTGCCTTATTCAAAAATATTTTCACTTGATAAAATTGGATGCAGCCACTTATTATGTGTCTTATGTGCCGATAACCTTTAATATTCCACTTATATTGGTTATTAATATAGGGGTTTTATTTGTTTGTATTTTAGTATTGGCGATTCCTGCCTATTATGTGGCCAAAAAGATTTCACCCGTTACTGCGATAAGATTTGAGTAAACTTTCCTTTCCTCTTTTAAATTTATAAAATTTTCATGGCAATCCTTGCACACGCTTCAGCGTCGGCCAAGGCATGATGATGATTGTTTAAATCAAAACCACATGCGGCCGATACTGTGTGCAATTGATGGTTAGGTAACCTTCGGCCAAATAATTTGCGTGAAGCCCGTAGAGTGTCATAAAAAACATAATTTGGATATTGCATTCCATATAATTCGTGTACTGCACGAAGGCACCCTTCGTCAAATGGTGAATTATGGGCTACCAGTGGCAAACCTTCGATTAAAGGGACTATATCGGCCCATATTTCGGGAAACTTTTGTGCATTTACCGTATCTTCATATAAAATTCCGTGAACATTGGAACAAAACCGGCTGTAATAGTTCGGAGCGGGTCGAATCAGCTGATAAAAACCGTTAATTATTATCCCATTATGAACTACTACTATCCCTATGGAACAAACACTGGTTCTTTTACTGTTTGCTATTTCAAAATCGATGGCTGCAAAATTATTCATGGCTGCAAAATTAATTAAATCTGTTAAATTTGATATGCTTATGAAAGCATTTTTTTACCCATTTTTTCCTGAATGTTTATATTTTTAATTTTAAATTTATAGAATTGCAATAAAAATTAATAAAAGTAAAATAAATGAATCTATTTTGGAGTTTTATAAAAAGTTATTTCAATTACAAATCTTTAAAAAATTAAGTTATGGAAGAGAAAAAAACAAAAAAAGCCAACCTTGATACTAAAAGAATAACATTTCTTTTAGTGGGTTTTATCGTAATTTTAGGCCTTGTTTATGCAAGTTTTGAACTCTTTGCTTCGGAAAATAAATCTGAAGTTTATACAGGTACGTCTGATGATATTGTAGAGATTATGGAAGAAACAACGCCTGATGTAGAGAAAGCTCCTCCGGCCAATCCTGTAAAAATACAACAGGTATTTGTACTCAAACAAGTGGATCGGTATGTAAATACCGATTTAAGTGGTATGTTTCCCGATGTGATCATAGAGGAAGAGATTCCAACTTATGAACCTGTTGAAATAGTGATGGTAGAAAAAGTGGACGAACCTCCTGTTTATTTTAGTGAGGTAATGCCTGAGTTTATTGGAGGCAAAGAAGCCCTTTACTCTTTTTTAAAAAAAGAACTTGTTTATCCTGAAAATGCTCGGAATAACGGAATCTATGGTACTGTTTTAATCGAATTTATTGTTGAGAAAGATGGAAGTGTGAGTCATGTAAAAGCTGCCGTATCACTTTTTCCCGAGTGTGATGCCGAAGCTATTAGAGTTGTAAGTAACCTCCCAAAATGGAATCCGGGGAAAATTAACGGAAAACCGGTAAGGTGCTATTTTAGCTTACCCATCCGTTTTACTTTACAATAATTTGATAATGAAAAAAAGGTACAAAAAATGGTTAAAGTTTTTTCTATTGATTCACAATAATTTATCATAACTAAAAAGAGTGCTTTCTGTGGTTAGAGAGCACTCTTTTTAGTTATATAAAGGGAGGTTCTGTTTTGACCCGTAAAAAAACGGGTATTTATTGTTAATTAATTTACAGATATGCATTATTTTTTATTAAAACGAACTTTTTTAATGTTTTTTTAAAGTGTTGATCATTATTGTTTTATGCCGTTTTAGAGTTTATAGAAGAGGTCTTAGTATATATGGTTGATGAGGTTTTATAGAAAGCATTTATAAATTCTATAGGTGAAAGTGAACCCAAGCGGTGAATGAGCCATTCATTATTATAATCCTTTATAAATGTGTTTATTATGGTTCTCGCTTCCTCAATATTTTGAAATGTATTAATACTGAATACTTCTTCTTCAATAGTTCGATTAAAGCGTTCTATACAACCGTTACATTCCGGTGAACGAACGAAAGATTTTGACATTTTAAACCTAAAAATTTCATCTCATCCATAAAATCTTTTGAGTCATATTGGCTGCCGTGGTCGCTACGAAGTTGCAGTTCCATGTCCTTGCAAACATCTTTTTCAATGTTACCAAAACGATTTCTAATAGCCGAATGGATGGGTCCATTGCTGCAAATCGGTTGCCTGTTTTTACAATACTTGTTCCCAATATTTCACCATTAAAGTGGTCTATTACAGCAAATAACCAGCACCAACCATCTTCTTTGGTAAAGAACTTTTTTCCATCTGTTCCCCAATTATATCGGGTTGGTCAGTGATAATTTTCCCATCGTGTTTACTCTTCGATTTTCGTTCAATATTTATTCTATAGGAACTTAATAAATGATTCTCTCTCATTATTTTATTCACTCGCATTTTATCAACTTTGATACCTTGCTTTTGCATTCTCTTTCATATTTTTCGATAACCCTCTCCTTTAAATTTACTGTTTTTAATGTATTACGAATAGATTCGAATACCTCTTCATCCGTTAATACAGACTTGCGCCCTCGCTTTAATGGATTGGGTTTTCGTCGGGCTTTCCCATACCAAGAACTAGTGCCCAGATTTACAATTTTTAATATCATTGTTATGGGAAACGGCTCATCGGTCTTATTGTAACGTTCTTTTAAGAAGATATTTACTACTTCTTTTTTAGTTTTTCCACTAATTCGTTCTTTTTTTTTATGAGCTCTATCTCCATTTCTAGTTGACCAATTTTTCGCTCTGCTCGTGATAGTTTATTATCATCATGCTTGGTTTTAAATCCCTCTAATCCATTGCTGATAAATTCATTTCGCCATTATGTATGTCTTTTATACATATCGAATATTCACGGCTTAATAGCTCAATATCTTCTCCTCGTAGTACTTTTAATACGATTTCTGTTTTAATTTTGATGTGATTCTTCTCTTTTTCATACGCTGCAAGATTACGATTTTTTTACTCGCAATTTTTTCGGGTCGCTATAATAAAGGAAGGTCTTTTATTTAGCTAAATTGTAAGTGTCGGTTGCAATAACTAATTCTTCGTTGGTGGTCACGGAAAGGAGTTTTATTTTAGAGTCGGAAGTGGAAATAACGCCATCTTCACCGGCCATTTTTTCGTTTTCAACTTTGTCTAATTTGGCTCCCAAAAATTCGAGACCTTCGCAAATGGCTTCGCGTTGGAACCACGCATTTTCGCCAATACCGCCCGTAAAAAGGATAATGTCAACTCCGCCCATGGCAGCTGCATATGCTCCAATGTATTTTTTTACTCTATAAGCAAATAGGTCAAAAGCATATTTTGAACGTTCGTCACCACTGTCTTTGCCAGCTCTGATGTCTCTCATATCTACGCTCTTGCCTGAAATTCCCAATAAGCCTGATCTTTTATTGATCAAGTTATTCATTCCTTTGTAATCTAACTTTTCTTTTTCTGCAATATAGATCAAAGCGCCCGAATCCAAGTCTCCGCAACGGGTACCCATTACCAATCCTTCAACTGGGGTGAATCCCATGGAGGTGTCAATAGATTTTCCGTTCTTAATGGCGCAAATGGAAGCTCCATTTCCTAAGTGACAACTGATAATCTTGGCTTCTTCATATTTCATTCCTGCCATTTCGGCGGCTTTGGGACCTACGTATTTGTGACTGGTTCCGTGGAAACCGTAGCGACGAATTTTGTTATTTTCATAATATTCGTATGGAATAGCGTATAAATAAGCTTCGGCGGGCATCGTTTGGTGGAAGGAAGTGTCAAATACACCCACATGTTTTACATTGGGTAATAATTTTTTCATTACATCAATTCCTAATAAACTGGCCGGATTGTGAAGAGGTGCCAATTCGCATAATTTTTTGATCTCTTCGCGTTCTTTCTCATTGATGATCATACTGGTTTTAAAATATTCTCCTCCATGGGCCACACGATGTCCTACTGCTGAAATTTCTTCCAAGTTGGAAATGACACCGTGAACAGGATCTGTTAATGCTTTTAGTACTAGGTTTACTCCCACTTCATGGTCCTGGATAGGCGTTTGAACATAGTATTTATCTTTCCCAACAGGTTTGTGAGTAAATTCTCCCATTTCCAATCCAATACGTTCAACAAGCCCTTTTGCCTTTAGTTCGGCATTGTTTGACATGTCTATTAATTGATACTTAATGGAAGAGCTTCCGCAGTTTAAAACTAATATTTTCATAATCAGTATTTTATATTATTAAAAGATTTGATTGTTTAAGTTGCAAAGTTACATGATTTTTTTGAATAACCAATTGAATAAGATGGATATGATGGTTGACTTTGAAGCGTATAAAATGTGTTTATTTTTTATTGAATAGAGGTAGAAAATGAAAATATTATAATTTTGTCGAAAGGGAATGTCAGAAAACTATTTAATAACATATTTCCCTAATAAAGAGTAGGTTTTGAAACCTCCCGAAAGATTATATACTGTTTTGAAACCAGATTGCAATAAAATTCTGGAAGCTATATACCCTCTGAGGCCTACGGCACAAAAGAGAATTATTTTTTTCTCAGAGGGAATCTCTTCAATCCATTCGCGAATTTCATCGACTGGGTAATTAGATGACCCTGAAATGGTTCCGTTTTTATATTCCATGACGGTTCGGGTGTCAATCATGAAATAGTCGTTTCGTTTTTGTTTATCCGATAAGATAGATTCCAATTCATCCCATTGCATAGGAAAAACTTTTTGTGTAAGAATATTTTCCGCTACATAACCGGCCAAACTTACTGGATCTTTGGCAGAAGAGTAGGGAGGGGCATAGGCATGTTCCAAATCGATTAAGTCGTAAATGGTTCCGCCATTTGAAATAACGGAAGCCAGTAAATCTAATCTTTTGTCTGCTCCTTCTGAACCGACCACTTGCGCGCCTAACAATTTTCCGTTAGCAGGAGCAAAATTGAGTTTGATGCTCATCGGTTTTGCTCCCGGGTAATAACCTGCGTGTGAAGTGGGGTGTGTAATGGAAGTAAGGTAGGGAATGTGACAGCCTTTTAAATTCATTTCCGATAATCCGGTTGCTCCCACCGTAAGGTCAAAAACTTTTGCAATGGCGGTAGCAATCGAACCTTGATAGCTTTTTTGATTTTCATTGACCAAGTTATCAGCACAAATACGAGCTTGTTTATTAGCTGGTCCAGCCAGATAACAACAGAAACTTTTGCCGCTGACAGGATGCGGAAATTCGATGGCATCTCCAACGGCATAGATATCCGGTTCGGAAGTCTGTAAGTGTTCATTGACCCAAATACCGCCAGCATTTCCGATTTTTAATCCGCTGGTTTTTGCCAATTGAATATCGGGCTTTACTCCGATGCTTAGTATGACCAAATCTCCCAATATCGATTCCCCGTTTTCCAAGTGAGCCGTCACTTGTTCGTGCTGATGAGAGAAAGAAGATACGCCATTATTAAGAATCAGGTTGATATTTTTATTTTTTAAATGATCATGAACGATGACGGCCATGGGAAGATCGAGGGGAGTCATAACTTGCGGCGCTTTTTCAATAATGGTAATATGAAAACCTAGTTGGTGTAAATTTTCGGCCATTTCCAATCCTATAAAACCGGCTCCCACGATGATCGCTTCTTTTGAAGTATTAAATTGAGATTGTACCAATTTTTTAATTCGATCGGTATCGTTTACGCTTCTTAAAGTAAAGATTTGAGGTGAATCAATTCCTGCAATAGGTGGCTTAATCGGTTCAGCTCCGGGTGATAATACCAACTTATCATAATACTCTTCATACTCTTTTCCTGTATCTAAATGGCAAACTTTTACTTTTTTTTGAACAGAGTCAATATGAATCACTTCCGATTTTATTCTAACCTCTACATTGAAACGATTCCCAAAAGAAATTGGGGTTTGCAGGAAAAGATTTCCACGTTCTTTGATGACATTGCCGATATAATAGGGTAATCCACAATTGGCATAAGAGATATAATCCCCTTTTTCAAATAGGATGATCTCAGAGTTTTCATCTATTCTTCTAAGACGGGCGGCCGTAGTAGCACCTCCGGCAACACCTCCGATGATGAGATATTTCATACAATGATTTGTTTTGTAATGTAGAAAAAATGTTTGCAAAGATACTTTTTTATTTGTTCAAAAATGTATCTTTGTTTCCTCTTTATTGCTCAAAAAACTATATGATGAAAATGAAAAAATTGCTATTGCTGCTATGTTTGCTCCGAAGTGCCACCATGATGGCACAAATAGATTCCACTCAAATGAGAATTGTTTTTTATAATGTTGAAAATCTGTTTGATCCGGAAAATGATTCTTTAACAAACGATGATGATTTTACTCCCGAAGGAATGAATCGTTGGAGTTATGGAAAATATCAAAAAAAAATCTGTAATATTTCAAAAGTGCTGCTGAGCATAGGTCAAGGGGAACCTCCCGGAATAATAGGGTTGGCTGAAATTGAAAATGAGAAAGTGTTAAAAAGTTTTTGCTATTATTCGCCGTTGAAAAATTACGGTTATCGGTATGTGCATTACGATTCACCCGATGCCAGAGGAATTGAAGTGGCTTTGTTGTACCGGACCCAACAAGTAACGGTGCACCATAGGGAACAGATTCCGATTTGTTTTCCTTTTGAACCAGATAGTAAAAATCGGGATGTGTTATATGTGGTGGCAAAACTTGCCAATGGAGATTCTATCCATCTTTTTATCAATCATTGGACTTCAAGATATGGAGGTTATGGAGCTACGGTGGCAAAACGCAATTATTATGCTTCTGTCATTAAACGGAGAACCGACTCGTTGTTGCAACTTAATCCTTATGCTTATATTATGGTGATGGGCGATTTTAACGATTATCCAGATGATGAAAGTATTGCATTGGTTTTAAAGGCGGAAACTTTTACGCGGGAAAATCAGGATTCGGTAAAATTGTTTAATTTAATGGGACACTTTACCCAAATGTCTAATGTTGGAACCAACAAACGAGAAGATTTTTGGGGATGTTTGGATCAGATCATGGTTTCAACTGCCTTCTTGACAAAAGGAGGAAGTTTGCATGTTAAAGAAGAAAAGGCTCATATTTTTAAGGCCGATTTTATGTTCATACCAGATGAAAAATATGGTGGAGAAAAATTGTTTCGTACCTTTTCAGGGCCTAAATATGTGGGTGGATTTGCCGATCATTTGCCCGTTTTTGTTACAATCTCGTTATTTTGAAATGGAACTAATTGAGCAATCACGTTTTTAAGATCAATACTTTCTCCTTTTACAATGAAATGGGCTTTATTGTAAAAAGGTTCTCTTATCAGCATGGTGTTTGTGATGTAATCCAACAGAACTTCTTTACTTTGACCTTGTGTGAGCGGACGCTCTTTTTTTGCCGAAAGCAATCGAGTTAATAAAGAAGCATTTGACATTTTGATATAAATGGAAAAAGCCTGCCGATTGATCAATTCCATGGCATTGAAAAAACAAGGAGCACCGCCTCCTGTGGCAATCACTGCTTGTTTTGCTTCGAGCGATTCTTTTAAAATTTCATATTCACATCTTCTAAATGTTTCTTCACCATATTTTTTGAAACAATCAAAAACAGAAATATGATATTTCGTTTCAAAGAAACCATCGGTATCAAGAAAAGAATAATTAAGCTTTCTGGCAATTTTTTTCCCGATGGTTGATTTGCCGCATCCTGAAAATCCAACCAATACAATGCGACATGGTAATTGTTCCTTTATTTGACCCACGGCTTGTTATTTAAACTTTTATCCAATATTTTCTACGATGGAATCTATTAAATTTTGGGCACAATCAGCAATATCCGAAATGGAAGCAGGAAGCATGTAACAAGGAGTGGAGAAAATCATATTTTGCTTGTCTGCAATTACTTCCGTTTTTTGCGTATTGATATGAGTGGCTCCAAATTTTTTTACATCGACAATCGTAGCTTGATCTGTTCCTACCGTAATGGTAATATCGCCTAATACTTTTGCCAATAAAACCGGAGCGATACAAAGTGCCCCAATGGGTTTTTTAAGTGCATGAAAATCTTTGATGATAGTCGCAATTTCTGGATTAACGGTTGCATTTGCTCCTTTGATGGCGTAATTAAAAAGATTTTTCGCAGCACCGAACCCTCCAGGAAAAACAAGTGCATCAAAATCATGAGCGTTGAAGTCGCTTAATGGATGAATGGTGCCTCTTGCAATACGAGCGGCCTCCACCAGCATATTACGTGTTTCTTCCATTACTTCTTGAGTATAATGATTCATAACGTGATATTGATTAGCATCAGGGGCAAAGATAGTATAGCTACAACCCTTTCGATCAATGGCCAATAATGTCATCACGGCTTCATGTATTTCGGTTCCATCCATAGAACCACATCCGCACATAATTACTGCAAATTTTTTCATAATAATATGTTTTATAATATGTAATAGCTCATAACGAGATGCAAAGATACATTTTTTTTCTTACTTTTGCTTGTTAAAATAGATATTTATGAATGAGATAATTGAAGATCAATATCATGTTGAGGTTGCTTTCTTTCAATACAATCATTACAGAGAAAAAATTTCCGGAGATGTATTTTTATCAAAAAGAATTCCAGAAGAAAATAGGGTATTAGGTGTGCTTTCTGATGGGATGGGACACGGAGTAAAAGCCAATGTGTTGGCCACACTCACTGCTACCATCTCAATCAACTTATCTCAAGAACATAAAAATGCCAACACCATTGCCGATATTATCATGAAGGCTTTGCCCGTATGTAGTGAAAGGAAAATCAGTTATGCTACTTATACGATTATAGATATTTCGATAGATGCCGAAACGGTGAACATATTGGAATATGATAATCCTCAAACCATCCTCATGAGAGGGAAAAGAATTTATGAACCAAATTGGGTCATGATGCTGCTGGATAAGCAGGGAACGGATATCAGAGAACGTGATTTGAAAACCTGTAGTTTTAGACCCCAGCTGGGAGACCGGATTATTTCGTGTTCAGATGGAGTTACGCAAAGCGGTCTGGGAATGGGAATGACAATCGGTTGGGGGCGAAATAGTGTGATCAATTATATTAGAGAACTGATTGAGATCAATCCTACTATTTCGGCCGGAGATATTGCCGAAAAAGTGGTAAAACGTTCGGCTGCCAATGATCAACAAACTCCCAAAGACGATATAACGTGTGGGGTATTTTATTTTAGGCAACCAAGAAAAATTATAATTTGTACGGGACCTCCTTTCAATATGGAACAGGATTATGAATTTGCACAAAAATTAAAAACATTTCCAGGTAAAAAAATAATTGCGGGGGCCACAACGACTGAAATAATTGCCAGAGAATTGAACAGGCCAGTGACGGATGAACCCATGGTAGATAATACATTGCCCCCAAGCTCTTTTATGGAAGGAATTGATTTGGTGACAGAAGGAGTCCTAACCTTAAGCAAGGTCATCAAAATGTTGGATAATCTGAAAAATCCTAATTTTCCTTTTGGCAATGGTCCTGCCGATAAAATGTGCAAACTATTACTAGAAAGTGATAAAATTCATATTTTGGTAGGAACCAAGATCAATGAAAGTCATCACGATCCTAATTTACCCGTTGAAATTGAAATCAGAAGAAATTTAATGCAAAAGTTAATTAAAGTGTTAACAGATAAATATTTAAAAGTAGTCAATGTTGAGTTTATGTAATGTTTGTTACTTTATGATCAAACAATTTTTCTTACATCCGCCTTCCAAACACTTCCCGCACATGATACAGGAATCATTTCTTTTCTTATCATGTAATGCTTGCTGAGGACATCTTTTATGACAACTTCCACAAGAAATACAATCGTTGGTGATGGCTATTTTAGTGGAAAACGGAAGCTTGCTTGTCCAACTTAATAATAAACCTACCGGACAAAATGCTCTACAAAATGGACGATAAATGAATAAACAGGAAAGTAATAAAACAATCACTAATATTATTTCCAACGTATTATTTGCCATAAGATTGAATGTTAATCTGAATGGATCTATTTGGCAATAGAAAAGTGTTTGTTTGAATAAAGTGATAACTATTAATAATAGGGCCATAGAGATTTGGAACCAACGAAGAATTTTTTGTGAACGTTGAGAAGTAAGGAATTTAAATCTTTCGCCTTTAAAGATAAATTCTTGTAAGGCACCCAATTGGCAAAGCCATCCGCAGAAAATTTTTCCAAATAAAATGGTAAGTAAAGCAAGAGCAAGTAAAAAAGCTGGTGCAATCCAAAAAGTAGAATTGCCTGTTAGGAAAAGAATACTGTTTTGAAAGTGAGAAATAATACAAGGACACCCCCCCATAATAAAGCCCCAATAAACCAAAGAACTTAATAAAATTAAAGGTCGGAAAGGTTGTAATTTTAGACTTTTGAACAAAAATCCGATGATGCAAAAAGAGGTAAGGAAGATAAAAAGTGAAGTAAGTAAAGAATAATAGAGCGAAATATCCAAAGATTGAACTTTTTCAGCGTCACTTTCTTTTGAATCATCTTTTTCGGAAGTTACGATCTCCTTTTCCGTTTTTTTCTGAGTAGCTCCTGTCACTTCGTCTGTTTTTTTCTGAGTGGCTCCGGTTACTTCGTCAGAAGTTGAAGTTTCTTGAAATTCATCTTCCGACACTTCTTTAAACTCATTATGGGATACCTCCTTAAATGTATTGTCGGAATTTTTCTGACAAGTCTCTTTGGATGGGCAATTAGAACAATCAGAAGAACATATCGCCTCGGTAACACTGTTTTCTTGAGATTGTTTTTGATCTTTTGATTGTTGAAATTGTAGAATGGAAAAAGTAATCAAGCCTGTTAAGCAAATAGCCAAGGCAACCCATTGTAAAATTTTTTTAATCATCTTTTTTGATATTAAAACATCCTATTTTTAATCATGGTAATAATCTCTTTGGTATAAAGAGGAAACTCCGATTTCATCATCCAATCGTAATAGGAGGGTTCTTTCCTGAATACTGATTCGACGCTTTCGTTCTTATGTTTCCCAAAATTAAAAATCTCTTCATCTCTATCGTTAAATATAATGTGACCTGCGAAATCAACAGAACGCGAATCTCTGGAAAAATCACTTAATTTTTTGACATTATTTTGAATGGGAATCGATTTAAGACCTGTTCTTCGATCCTCATATTCTATATTTTCATATTTCAATAATTGAGCTTTTAGCACTTCATAGGAGGCAATGGTGTCGGCTTCGGCTTGATGAGCATCGGTTAACTCTTTATTACAGTATAATTTATAAGCAGCCCCAAGAGTTCTGGGTTCCATTTTATGGAAAATATTTTGCACATCAATGGTTACCCTGTTTCTGAAATCTAATTTTCTTCCACAACGTAAGAATTCTTCCACTAACAACGGAATATCAAATTTATTGGAATTAAAACCTGCCAAGTCGGCATTATCAATGAAAAGCATAATTTCATCGGCTACCTCTTCAAAATGAGGCTTATCTTTTACATCCATATCATAAATTCCATGTAATTCGGAACATTCTCTCGGAATAGGTACACCTGGATTGATAAGCAGGGTACGACAAATTTCTTCCCCGTCTGGCATCACTTTGAGCATTGAAATTTCAACGATTCGATCTTTCCCAATATTTAATCCCGTTGTTTCTAAGTCGAAAAATAACAACGGACGTTCAAGATTTAATTTCATCATATTTATCTTTTAATAATTTTAGTTGTATTGTATAATCTTCCTTTTTCAGAAATTTTAAGTAAATAAACTCCTGAAGCATAGGAACCCATGGGAAGCGTGGTCAAATCATCGCAGATGAGGCCGTTTGTTATTTTTCTTCCGTAGATATCAAATAATTCATAAATAATATTTTGATTGTCGGTTTCCGAAGATTCTATTTTAATATTTACAAAATCGGATGCAGGATTGGGGTAAACGGAATAGGTTACCATAGGGTTAACTTTTTCAATTCCCACTGAATTATAATCTTTTCCCACAACAGGTCTTATCATAGGAGCTCCCTTTAAGAAAGGATGTTTCCAATTTGTACCAGTTTTATAGATGAAGTGTTCGCGAGCATCATTATTTTGATCAAACCCTAAATTCAATTGTACCGAATGATTTTGATAAAATCCTATATAGAAAGTCCCCGAAATAGCAAGAGGTTCTTCCAATCGATACTCTATAAAATCAAAGAATTGTTCAGCGTGCGCGGGAAGTTGTGCTGGCAAAGAATATAAAACATTGCCGGGTTCATTGTGAAAATCGTCCCAGACCATCAAAGTGAAATGATCAAAATTAGCGTCGTGTAAAACACTGTTAAACCACATTCTTACGCTACGCAACGTGTCGGGTTGCGCCAATGTAAAACGCATGGCAAAATAAATGTTGGGATTGGTCACCGAAGAGAGAATGGTATAACCAGCTTCGGCAGTCCCATCATCATAAGCATAATAATTATAAAATTTCTGGTCAAAACGACAGGTATCGTTTTGCAGTCTTTTATCGCCCCCTACTTCAAAAAAATGATGAATAACTGTAAAAATTGCACTGTCGGCATGATCATATATCGGCGTAAAATTAATGGCAGGATCGGCCTGACTGGGAATAGTTTGCAAACCGTTGGGATAATAAGGATCAATATTGTCGAAATAACCGTTATAATAACCGAAAGGGGCCCCGTTTTTTAATACGGTATATTCATATCCGCTGTCTTTTCTTATCTTGTATAAATTGGAAAGATTATTGTGAAAGTTGCTCTTTAAGTCGGAAGAACGATATTGATGCCAAGGCATGGATTGGTATTGAGTAAGGAAAGAGGTGGTAGGGCTTACAAAAGCAACATCATCGGGATAGAGATCCAAACTGTCGCGATCTACTTTCAACTGAATGTAGTCGATATGCCATTGATCGACATTGCTGGTCCAACCTGCGATTCCGTTATCTTCCAAACTGGCAAAATTTCTGAACCTAAACTGAAAATTGTTTTTAAAATATTGCTCGTCTCTGATCGGAATCATCACCTGCTTAAAATAAGTAAGTCTATTTGAATCTGCATTAAGCCAACTGTCCACAGAGCAACCAGGAGTTGACCATACTTCATTCCATATGTATTGTTCTCCGAAAATGGAATCTGAAGGGAGCATAACGGTTTCTCCCGGGAAAGCATTGGTTTGAAAAATGAAATAAGTTCCTGGAATATAAGGATTTGCAAGAGAATCGCCAATAATAAAATATTCTCCTTCACCAATGATATACGGACTGTATTCATATCCTGTAAAAATCATATTGCCGGTTCCATAGCCAAATTCAAGTAATAGCATATCTTCAGGTTCGGGTTGATCTCCAATGCGTTCCCATGCCAGATAAGGATAAGAGAATGTTCCTCCGCCAGGTTGATAATAAAAACTGAAATAAAGAGAATCGGCTATCTGCATGGGTCTGTTTCTGTTGAAATTGCTATCTAATCTAATGGGCCGTGAGGTAAGTGTATCAGCGGAGAATCCATAGTGGTTGGCATGGGCGTAAACATTACCATGTTTATCTAAGGCATCTAAGGTCGCTACTCCAATGGTAGGAGCGTAAATAGGATAAGTGTTGTTAACAAAAACATGTTGATCTTCCCATAACTGTGGGTTGGGGTAACCTATATAATCTGAAAAATCCTCTACAAAAGGCAATTTGATAGCTTCTCGATGAATGGTGGCATGACGTAGAACTTTTTGAGCCTCTTTGGCAATGACCGGATTTTGTCTTAATCCTGTCAAAGTTTCTTGAGCGGTAATCTGCACGATGGAGATTACGATCAATAAAGTTCCCAATATTATTTTTTTCAATGTCATAAAATTGTAATCAAAAATTCAATATTAAAGGTCTTCTGTCACAGCAGTTGAATCGCTGCCCGGAAGGCCATCTATGTCTTTCCCCACGACCAGGGTTATTTTTTCGCCTACACTGACTTCCGTACCTGGAGCAATGGAGCGACCGTTGTAGAGTTGTTCCAAGACCGCATTCTCAAATGGACTCGGTTTTAAGATGATACCTCCCAATTCCAATCCGAGAGCTTTCAACATGATTTCGGCTTGACGTTGGGAAACATCTTTCAATTCGGGCATTTTTACTTTAGGAGGAACCGATGAGGCTATGGTTAAGTATACTTTTCGCCCTTTCTTTACCAACTCTTTAGGTTCTGGATTTTGCTTGAGTACAGTACCTGCTGCTACACTTTTATCATAAATATGATCGTTTACTACAATAATAAAATCTTTTGCCGCTCCTTCTTGCAAAAGAGTTTCCGAATCTTTTCCAATGAAATTCGGCATTGCAATTTCTTCTCCGTGTCGGGTGTAAATTTTAAGGGAAAAAATAGCAATGAAACATAAAATCAAGGTTATACCAATCGCTAATAAAATATGGAATCCCAATTGTTGAGGAGTAAAAAATGCTTTAAACTTATCCATAAAATGCTTCTTAAAATAGATTAACTGCAAAAACAGTTCTTTATTATTTGGCCGACAAAAATACAAAAATATTATAGATAATCTATTCACACTTTATTGTTCACAAATCAACCCAAAATAGTGCTAAGATCTTCTCTGTTTTTTATAACTTTGCCATGTTCTAATATTCATTATCATGAAAAATATAGCAATCCTTGCCGGGGGTAATTCAGGTGAATATGAAATCTCACTGAAAACCGGAACCAATATTGAAAGTTTACTTGACAGAGCATTATATACTCCTTACTTTATTCATGTTAAAGGAACGGAGTGGAGTTATACCGATTCAAATAAAGAAAAATTTTTAATAGATAAAAATGATTTTTCTTTAAAGATAGCCGGACATATAGTTAAGTTTGATGTTGTTTTTATTGCTATTCACGGTACTCCTGGAGAAGATGGGAAATTTCAAGGTTATTTTGAAATGCTTGACATCCCTTATACAGGTTGTGACTGTTTTAGTTCTGCTCTTACTTTTAACAAGTATTTTTGCAATGTGGTGGTGAAAGGCTTGGGCGTTCCTATTGCTCCTTCTATACACTATTATAAAAACGATGAGATTCAATATGCAAATATTGCCAAAATATGCGGTTTTCCGTGTTTTGTAAAACCTTGTAATTCGGGATCCAGTGTTGGGGTTACCAAAGTGCATACAGAAAGTGAGCTGAAAATGGCTATTGAAGAAGCTTTTAAATATGACCGTCAACTGATGATAGAAAAATTTACCAAAGGAAGGGAACTTACCTGCGGAGTGGCTGTGGTGAATGGGAAAATTCAGGCTCTTGCTGTTACTGAAATTACCAGTAGTAATGAATTTTATGATTATCAATCCAA
The DNA here is from genome assembly GCA_036649255.1 of Bacteroidales bacterium. Taxonomy (GTDB): domain Bacteria; phylum Bacteroidota; class Bacteroidia; order Bacteroidales; family WCHB1-69; genus JAVWBZ01. Next base: position 532 of record JAVWBZ010000001.1, on the reverse strand, counting down.
ATATACCGACGGAATGCATAATTTAATTACGCCTGCCGATATCCCTGCTAAAAGTGAAGCCTTGATTAAAGAATATTCGGAAAGAATTTTTCATCAATTGGGATGCAAAGGAGTTATCAGAGTTGATTTTATTATGACTGCCGAAGGAATCCCTTATTTTCTGGAAGTTAATACGGTACCGGGACAAACCGCCATGAGTATTATCCCTTGTCAAGTAACCTCCTTGAATATTCCATTGAACTCTTTTTATTCAAATTTGATTGAAGAGGCTTTGAAAAGATAGATGATTTGTATAGTAATGTTTAGCAAGAATTTATGAAAAAAATAGGCGTATTTGTGTTCTTTTTTTATTGTGGGACCTTATTTTCGCAATATACAGATAAAGACATTATCAATTATATTAATAGGTTCTTCGATATAAACCTTTATTTCTTGAAGTCCTATACAATGGGAAAAAACACCCTCACCAATTGTAGTCACACTATTAGGGATGGTAATAGAGGTTAATCCGCTACAAGTATCAAAAGCATTA